>DATEAH010000001.1 GCA_035288465.1 Patescibacteria group bacterium
AAAAAAACAATATCTGGCGAAAAAAATTAAACTCCAAGAATATTTGGGGAAGCTTTATAATTTAGCGATTTTTTATAAAAGGCGCGCAGATAAGGATGTGACCGGCGCATTTTCAAGAACATTTTTGGAAGATATTATCAAAATTGAACATGCTCAGGTTTCGAGAAATCCAAATCAATTTATGTGTTTAATGTTAATAGACATCGATTATTTTAAAAAATATAATGACACTTTTGGTCATCGTGCTGGCGATGATTTATTGAATAATTTAGTGGCATTGCTTAAAAAACATTCCCGAAAAAGTGACATTATTTGTCGATATGGTGGTGAGGAATTTGCCGTTATTTTAACTAATACTAATGACGAAATTGCCCTTAAGATTAGCAAACGGTGGCGAAAATTGATAAAAGATAATTTAAAAATTACCATTTCAGCGGGTATTTGCCAAGATATGGAAAAATATTCAATCGAAGATTTGATTAAAAATGCCGACTCTGCCTTATACCAAGCAAAGGAGTCTGGCAGAAACCGCGAGGTGATTTTTAAATGATTAAAATAATTTCAAAACAACTGAAACTTGTGCCCAAAAAGCCTGGGGTCTATTTTTTTAAAAACCAAAAAGGCGATATTTTGTATGTTGGAAAAGCGCAAATTCTAAAAGACCGGGTTTCATCATATTTTGCCAAATCAGCCCAATTGGAAGCTCGCATTAAATTAATGGTTTCGCAATTGGTAAAAATTAGTTGGGTTAAGACTGATTCGGAAATTGAAGCGTTGATTTTAGAAGCAGAGATGATTAAAAGGTTTAAGCCAAAATATAATATCAGGCTGCGCGATGATAAAAGTTATTTATATTTAGGCATCACCCGAAAAGAAGATTTTCCGCGCGTTTTTTTCGCCAGAAAAGGTGATCTTAATAAAGTTGAGGCGGAATATTTTGGACCATACACCTCAGCTCGGGATTTAAAAACTGCGGTGAAATTATTTCGAAAAATTTTCCCAACCCGAAACTGCCAGCGGATGCCCAATAAAGTTTGTCTTTGGTATCATTTGGGTCGTTGCGAAGGACCCTGTGAGGGTAAAATTTCCCGCGCTGAATATCAAAAAAATATTCGACAATTAATTTTATTTCTAAAAGGCCGGAAAAAAGAGGTAATTTTAAAACTAGAAAAAGAAATGGAAAAGGCAGCCAAAAAATTAGATTTTGAAAAAGCACGAATTGCTCGGGATAAACTAATAGCTTTGCGGCACTTGGCAATAATTTGGTTGGCGACGGCACAAACAGACGAAAAAATCCCGAAAAAGATTGAATGTTATGATATTTCTAATATAATGGGAAAAGAGGCGACGGGTTCAATGGTAGTTTTTGTTGACGGAGAGCCAGATAAAAGCCAATACCGTCAATTTAAAATTAAAACCGTTCAGAAAATTTCTGATTACGAAATGCTCGCCGAGATTTTAAAAAGAAGATTTAAGCACCACGAATGGCCTGAGCCGAATTTAGTCATCATTGATGGTGGTGTCGGTCAATTGAATATCGCGCGAAAAATTATTTTAGAAAAAACGAATTTCAATATTCCTATTATATCTATCGCTAAGGGTCCAAAAAGAAAAAGAGATTTACTCTTTTTTGCCGGTAAAAAAATTTTACAGGATAAAAAATTAATTCAGCGAATTCGCGATGAAGCGCATCGTTTTGCGATTAAATACCATCGACTTTTAAGATCTAAAAAATTATTTGAAGATTAGCTAATGCTGGGAGTTATAAAAATGAGAGGACCAAATATTGTCGTGATTGGTGGAGGTTCGGGGTTAGCGACGCTTTTGCGTGGTTTAAAGAATTATTCTGATTCAATATCGGCGGTGGTTTGTATGACCGACAACGGTCGAAGCTCTGGAAAATTACGAGAAGATTTAAAAATGTTACCGCCGGGTGATATTCGTCAATGTTTGGTCGCACTTTCATCTCAAGAATCTTTACTATCGGAATTGTTCAATTTTCGTTTTAAAAAAGGCCAGCATCTTAATGGTCATTCTTTAGGGAATTTATTATTGGCGGGATTGACGGAAATGTCTGGAGATTTTCGAAAAGCGGTGAAATTGATGAGCCAGATTTTAGATATTAAGGGTCGGGTATTACCGGTGACCTTAGAGCAAATTCAATTAGGGGCCAGACTCGCCAATCGTAAAAAAGTGATTGGTGAAAGCGAAATGTCTCTTGCGGGGCATAAATCCCCGATTAAAAAAGTCTTTTTTGTGCCCAGAAAAGCTCGCGCAAACAGAGAAGCGGTGATGGCAATTAGGGAAGCAGATTTAATAATAATTGGTCCTGGTAGTTTGTATACCAGTATTATTCCTAATTTTCTATTTCGGGAAATTACAAAAAGCGTTTCTGACTCATTAGCGTTAAAAATTTTTATTTGTAATGTTTCAACTGAACGCGGTGAAACTGAGGGGTTTAGTGTTAAAGATCATATTCAGGCAATTGTTTCACACGCAGATTCAAAAATATTTGACATTTGTCTGATAAATAGTAAGATTTTAAAACGAAGCCGAAAAGCGGGTGAAATGGGTGAAGTTTGCAACATTTCATGTGTAGAAAAAATAATTGGAAGATACAAGATTAAAAAAGCCAACATTATTAATTTGGAAAACGCTTTATACCATGATAGTTATAAATTAGCTCGTGAAATTATGAAAATTTATTGGGATATTTTGTAAATTTTGATATAATAAGGTTGTTAATTTTAATTAAGGGGGGAAGATGGGTGACTTAGAACAGGCAACTGATGCAAATTTTGATTTAGAGATCGCGGAAAATGAGTTACCGGTTTTGATTTATTTTACTAATGCTTGGTCTCGAGATGGCCGTGAATTGTTGGAAATTTTACAGGATATTATGGAAAAATATCAGGGTCAGCTTATGTTGTACCGGATGAATACCGATCAGAGTCCGAGAATTTCTTCAAGGTTTAATATTTTAACCATTCCCACTATTATAGTTTGTGATAAAGGTGAAGAAATCCAAAGATTTGTTGGTGAAATTAATTTTGTAGAATTGGAGGGATATTTAAATGAGTTGCTTCGACAACGTCTGGAAATTAAAGATAATGTTAATCATAACCATTTTAAGATTCAACCCAAAATAAATTATAAACCAGCTTCTAAGTCAGATCGCAAAACTAAAACAAAAGTTAAAGCCAAAATTAAAGCTAAAAAACAAGTTAAACAAAAATCAAAACCAAAAATAAAGGAGACCCAAGTTAAAAATAGACCAAAAAATATCTTAAAAAAAGAAACATTGAAAATGTCTAAAAGGAGTAAGAAGTGAAAAGAAAAACAACGGTGGTTGCAAATTGGAAAATGAACCTAAACCACGACGAAGCCATTAAATTGGCAAATCACATAAAAGATAGCTTGGTGAGCTTAAGTACTGCTGAGATTGTAATTTGTCCTTCTTATTTATATTTATTGGAAATTGAAAAAATTTTCAAGGACACGGTGGTAAAAATTGGTGCCCAAAATGCTTATTGGGAAACTAAAGGTGCTTTTACGGGTGAAGTTTCGGTTTCGCAATTGAAAGGAATTGTCGATTTTATTATTTGTGGTCATTCAGAAAGACGTGAACTTTTTGGCGATACGAATGAGCAGGTTAATGAAAAAGTCAAAAGCATCTTGGAAGCCGGAGTTTTACCAATAATTTGCGTTGGGGAAAGTGTTGAAGCTTGGAGAAAAGGAGAAATTGATACAGTTTTGGAACAAGTTGAATCATCGATGTCGGGAATTTCACCTGAAGAAGCGGAAAAAGTAATTTTTGCGTATGAACCGGTTTGGGCAATTGGGACAGCAAATCCCGCTTCTGCCGGGTATGCAAATAAAATCTGCATGCAAATACGTTTAATGTTAGATAGTCTATACAGCCGAGATATTGCCAAAAAAATTAGAATCTTGTATGGCGGGAGCGTTACAAATGACAATGCCAATAAATTCGTTGCCGAATCAGAAATTGATGGTTTGTTAATTGGCGGTGCGAGCCTTAAAGCCGAAGAATTTATTGAAATATGTAAAAATGTGAGTCGAATTAAAACATAATCAAATAGAAAGGCGAATATTATGAGATGGGAAAAGTGGCACTTCGGTTTAGTGGCCCTAATAGTGGTGGTGGGAATAGCTATCGGAATTTGGCTTATAGCTAAAAATTCTAATGGCGAAAAAGTTTTAGGAAACAATTCCGAACAATCAGAAACTACCACGACCGATACCTCTAAATCATATTTTGATGATAATGCGAATGTAATGTATTTTTATTCTGATGAATGTCGTTGGTGCATTGAAGAATCGAAAGTTTTTGAAGAGATTGCACCTTTAGGCTATAAAGTAAAGCCAATGAATATTGGGACGGATCGATCTTTGGCTTCAAAATATAATATAGAAGGAACCCCGACATTTGTGGCTAAAAACGGCGAACGCAACGCTGGTTTTATGGAAAAAGACGCGCTTATAAAATGGTTGGACGCGCATAAATAGAATAAAATTCGAAATCCCAAATCCCAAATCATAAATCCTAAACAAATCACAAATTAGCAATAATAAATATGTTTAAAAAATTGGAAAATTAGGCTTTGGGATTTATTTGGAAATTAGATATTAGAAATTAGGATTTTCGACCGAAGGGAGAACTTATGTGTTTGGCAACACCAGTTCAGGTTAAAAAAATTTTGAACAATTTTGCGGTCGTTGAAGGTGGAAAAAAAATTGATGTTTCTTTAGTGCCTAATTTGCATAAAGGTGATTATATTTTAGTTCATGCCGATTTAGGAATTAACAAATTAGAAAAAGAGGAGGCTTTAAAAATTATCGCCCTGTCAGCCGAATGCCATCATCAACATCCTGAAAATCATATCGCTGCAGGAGGTGTTGTTCATGCAAGAGAATAGGATTCCTAATCTTTCGGTTGGCGCCGTGCGAGGATTGGCGAGAGCGAATTTGGGCGGTCCAAATTGTAGCCCGGCAGGTGATTTGAGACCATTGCTAAAACAAACACGCTCAATGTCGTTAAAGGAAATTGCTGTTCTTTTTGGTGAAATGGGACCAGATACATTTTTGGCAAGCTATGCGGTTCAGAACAATAAATATTCCTTACGGAGTGCTGATATTGCCGAGGCGTATTGTTTTGATCATATGTCGATGGTTCAAGCTGCTGAGAAAATATTTTTTGAACGGGGTTTCGAGGATGATTACTTTCGTCAAATGCGTGAAAATCGCTTTGTGGTTACACCTGAGAATTTGCCCGAATATCTTTTTTCTTGTCTTGGTAAAATTGGTAAAATTGTCGAAAGAGGAAGAAATTGGGTGATGATAGATTATTTTTATTTTGATCATGGTTCTTTCGGAAGAAACACTATCGAAAGGGACATTGCTATTTCGTTATATGGCGTGGTATTACCTGATGATGCTTGTGAAGGTGATTATGTGGCAGTTCATTTTGCTTCTGCATTCTTGTGCAACCTGGAATTTCCACGAAGCATCTCATCCGGACAAGTCACAGATAATAACCTTCTTAAACTATTGAAAACATTATCAAGGGGCAAAAAAACAGTTAAGATTGATTATCATAATGTATTTAGTCGGGATCTGACTGAATGGACGCAAAAAAGATTATCGCCAAAATCGTGATCAAATTCTTCGCCTGTAATTTTAAGGGGTAAATCGCAGGCGATTTTTTTATTGCATCGCTTGCAAGGCGAAGCCGCAGCCCCGAAGGGGTAGTGCAAGCACGTAACAAGGTTCTCGAGCGAAGCGAGGGGTTCTTATTTTATAATTATTTAGTGTGCCGAACAAGTCAAGCACGGATCATAGGCGCGGATTAAAGTTTCAATTTGGGCTTTAATTTCTTCGGGTTTAGCGTTGGATTTAGATTTTTTAATATCTGCCACTAAAATTTCGACATCTTTCTCAATGTTGGTTAGCATTTGGTTGGTGGGAGTAATAATATCAGCTTTGGCAATTTTACCATTGGCGCCGACTTCATAATAATGATAAAGAGTGCCGCGGGGAGCTTCAATAGCAGCAACCCCATGTGATTCGCGGGTTTTGTATGGTTCGGGTTCAATATTTAATTTCTTTTTTTGCAAAATTGAGGTGAGCTTAATAGCTTCTTCAATTAAGTGTAAAATTTCAATCGTTTGGGCTAAGATGTTGTCAAAAGTATTGAAACTGCCAATTTGAAAATCAAGAGCATCTAATTTAGCTCGAGCTTGAGGATTTAAGAATTGATAGCCTAAATTCAAACGAGCAATCGCCCCGGTCATGACCGGATTTTTCCGCCAATAAGCTAATTTGGCTTTGGAATTTTTGAAAATTTCTTCGGTAAACTCCGATTGGTATGAATTTGCATCAAAATCAATATTTTTATTTGAGGTGACGGGTCCGTCGTAAACCTCATATTCATCTTTAGATTTTAAAGCTAAATATTGAGTTGGATTTTTTATAATCGGAAATTTTATTTTCGAAAAAAGATCAATCGTATATTTGGCATCATCGACAACATTTTCGAGATCAAATTGAAGTTCAGAAAGCTGATGATGGGTGACAGATTTGGAAAAACCATCAATAACGGGGTTTACAGGGTGAATTGAGCGACCGCCAACGGTTTCTAAAATTTTATCCGCCATCCTTTTTAGGTTAATCGCAATGTGAAATTCGTCAGGATATGAATTGGCAAGAATTTGGCCAGCCTTTAAATTTAAATAATCTGGCAAAACCAAAAAATATAAATGCAGATTATGACTTTGAATAATTTGTGCCACAATAAGTAATTTGCGCAAAAGCACTGTGGTTTCAGTAGGTTCAATTTTAAAAATTTTCTCCATCGCTTTAATGGCAGCTAAATGATGAGCAGTTGGACAAACACCGCAAATACGAGCTACCAAAAAAGGAATTTCTTCTGGAGTTCGGCCCAAGACCAACTGTTCAAAAAGCCGTTCGCCTTCAGCAACTTCAAAATTAGCTTTGTTTTTAGCAAAATCAAAATACAACAAGCCGTGACCTTCAATTTTAGTGATATATTCAGAATATATAGGTTTCATTTGCCCCCTTGATTAAATATTCCTCCAAACCGTATTGAATTGATTTTTAATTTCTACGTCGGTGAGCCCAATTTTTTTAAGGCGATTTTTTTCCGCCTCAAAATTTGCATCATCTATAGGACCCAAACAACCGAAGCAAGAGGCGCCGTGAGATGGGCAAACAGCATTACAACCGGCGGCAGTGATTGGTCCTAAACATGGTTTGCCTTTTAAGAGTAAGCATTGATTTTGTCTGGCACGGCAGGGGAGACAAACCGGATATTTTTTATTGGTGAATATTTTTCCAGTAATCGCGTCTGTAAATAATTTCTCTAAATCTGAAAAATTTACTGGACAGCCCCAAATCACCCCATCGATTTTAATATAATCTGAAATAGGTTTTGCGGGCAAGGAATCATATTTTAGGCCAGGATAAACTTTGGCAAAAGCCGAGGCTCTTTTTTGAGGATCTAATAAGGCGGGTATGCCGCCAGAACAAGCGCAAGTGCCTAAGGCAATCGCATTTTTAGCATGCTTTCGGATTGTTTTTAAAAGTGCAACCTCCTCATTTTTAATGGGCGTACCTTCAATTAAAGCAAAATCCATCTCTTCCCATTCATCATCATTTTGAGATAGGTTCCAAGCAGGGGTACCCTCCACGACCGCGAGATTAACTTCACCCCATTTTTTATTATCTTGCGCTAAGCGCCAATTAATAATTTGAATTTTTTCTAATAAATCTGAAAACTTTTCTCGAAAATTAAGCATTTCTAATTCGCAACCTTCGCAATCAGTTAGATCGAAAATTCCTACCTTAATATTGTTCAGCATTTAAACCTCAAAAGATTATTAAATAAATTACCCTAAAAATCATTCGCGATTTCGCTATATTGAAAAACTGGTCCATCTAAACAAGTATACTTTTTGCCCAGGGTGCAGTGTTGACACTTACCTACCCCGCATTTCATTTTCGCTTCCATGGAAACTAAAATTTGCTCAGGTTTTATATCTAATTTTGCTAAAGCCTCAGCGTTGTTTTGATACATTAGGACTGGTCCGCACATTACTACCGCGGTGTTTTGAGGGTTGACTTTGATTTGGTCGCGATGGCATAATCCAGTCACAAAACCAGTCTTGCCTTCCCAGTTAGCATCTTTTTCTTCAACGCAAAGTTCTATATTTATTTTTTTCTGCCATTTTGTATAATGATTTCGAAATAGTAGCTGCGAAGTGGTTTTTGCACCGTATAATAAATAAATTTGATTAAAACTGCGTCGATTTCTGAGTAAAAACTCAATTAATGATGCTAAGGGTGCAATTCCCATACCGCCAGCGACTAATATCAAGTCTTTTTTGGATAATTTTTTGAGCGGAAAGCCATTGCCGAATGGTCCACGAATATCAACAAAATCATATTTTTGAAGTTTTTCTAAAGCGGTGGTGACGATCCCAACCCTTCGAATTGATAGTTGGAATTGGTTAGATTTTGCCGGGTCCGAGCAGGGAGCAAAAGGCGCTTCGCCAAAACCTGGCAGGCTTAACATGACAAATTGACCGGGAATAAAGCTAAAACCTGGCAGATTGAAAGTATAAAGATTAATTCCCTCTGCTTGTTTTTTGATGGAAATTAATTTGGCCCTATTGCCTAAATATTGATTGGTAATTTTTTTCATTTTAACTCGCAGGTTTTCTGCTATTTTTAATTAATTCTTCTAAGACTTCTCGAAAATTAATTTTGGCTGGGCATTGGGCAAGGCATCTGCCACAACCAACACAACCTGGATGGTCATATTCTTCGGGCATTCTCACAAATTTATGATGATACCAATTATAAATCCGATCGCGCAATTTCGGTTTGGTGCAATTCTTGTTGGCAATTGTCCAAAAATCCGCTAAAAAACAAGCATCCCAACGACGATATCGGCATTTTTGGCGGTTATCAAGGCCGATCTCGTCTGAAGTTTCAAAACAATAGCATAATGGGCAGACATATGAACAAACTCCGCAGCCAAGGCAGATTTTGGCAAGTTTGTCCCAGACTTGGCTGTCTTTATTTTCTTCGATGATTTTGGCGGTTTTGGGAGAAAAGACAAAATCTGGTTCGAAATCTTTGACTCGTTTAATTTTCCAACTCGAATCTTCAAAAAAGGGCAATTCAACTAATTTCTCGCCAATTTTTGAACCGACAGTAACGATAAAAAAACCTTTCATTTGACTTAAAAATAAATCAAAACCACCTTTTAATTCAAAAGGGAAATAGTGGTCGAAATGAAGCGGAGTGCGTTGATTTTCGATGCCGATAATAATCGTTCTTTGGCGGCGGGAAAGATAATAAAAATCTTCAGTAGGTTTAGACATGACTTTATCTAAAATATTGATTGCCTGAATATCATAATCATGAACGCCAAACAACACTTGAGTAGGTAATTGGTCGATGGTGGCGCGATTTTTGGGTTTTGTGAAATCTAGCATTAACTCTTTGGGTGGCATTAGGGCGATTTTATTTGGTGGCAACATCGTGGTGGGGTAATCTAAGGCGATTTTGGGGATTTGCGAAGGTCGACCATAGTGAGGATTTATCAATTCAAACACAAATTGAGCCTCTTTTTTAATAGGGGCAATTACTAAATATTTTTTTTCGAGCCAATCTAATAATTTTGGCACCTGAGAACGCCGAATAATCTTAGCCAACCCACTCCTTATCCCGCCAGGGCGGGGAATTTCTAAATACTAAGCACTAAATCCTAATCAAATTCAAATTTTTAAATTCTAATAATCCAAACAAATTTAGAAATTAAAATTTAATATTTAGATATTGTTTAGAGTTTAGAAATTAGGATTTAGGATTTTTTACCTATCCTTATTATATCAGAAAAAATCTTTGAGTAAAAAGAAAAGAGACCGATTTATATACCGCTGCCCCAAAGGGGCATTGTTGGGAGTGAACCCAACAGGTCTCGCGGTTTGGATCTGGGTGTAGGTGTTAGTCGAAGAAATCGAGCGTCCAACTGTCAGTAGACCACTGTTTCGTGATCGTTACAGACGCTCGGGTCAGTCTTGCTGTGCCGTTCCATACTCTTTCGAATTCCCCTGTCCGCAGATCGTCAGAACCCGACGGTTTTTCGACCGTGCACCAGCCGGAGTAAACCGTAAGGTTGAGAGTGGCTTCTTCACCAGTCGACTCATCCCGTAAAGCCATCCGGACATCTCTCTTGGTCCGGGCGATTGGAGTAGGGGCCTCCCTTATAATGATGGAGCTGGAGGTTTCTTGCTCGACCCCTCCCCAATCTATACGGAAAATATTGAGGAGTGGAAGAAGCGGCCAGTCGGGGAGATGAATGCAGATCATCTCCGATGCCACCTCAAGTGCGATCCTGTAGCCCAACGGAAACGGTCGGAGTGACATTTGATACACCTCGCATAGTGCGAGATAGGTACGCTAAAGCGTACCATTCACCATAGTGGTGAAGTAGCTTTATTATAGCATATAATATATATTTTGTCAATATTATTTACAATTTTCTACGAAATACAAAAATCAATACAAAAATACAAAAATTAAGGAGAATAAAAAAAGCTGCTGGTAAGAATGATGAAAATAATGGAATTATTTTGCTTATACCAGCAGACGGGATTAATGGAATTCGATAAAAAGCTTAAATAATGAGATCTTAGGATCCTTTTTTGTTATGGAAAGCTTCTATCATTCGAGCGGTTTCTTGTCCTTTTTGGATCTCAATTAAATTCCTTTGGGCTTTATCAACTTTCTGTGTAATCAATTCGAGACGATGATGCAATTCTGCGAGAGATTGTACGTGTTGTGGTTCAAGGATTTCAAGAATTCCCAGAATCAATTCCCAAATTATCTGTTGTTCGCGTTCTTCGGGAGTGGATGTTGGGAAGGTGTGAAGGGTTGTTCGAGTCATCAATGATTTTGCAAGATTGACCATCTCATGCCAGGTGTAAATCGGTTTGGTTTTTGGAATATCACAAATGCTTCGAGGTGCGTTTCTTGATCGTCTAATTCCGGGAGTTCCAATACCTGTCGATTGTAAAGTTCGAATATCCTGGAGAAGATTGGCTCTTCGTTTTCTTGCTTTTTCCGGGATTCTCAAGGTATAGTCCCCCTTTTTCGGGTCGCAGTAGCCATAAAACTAAAATTAGTATATCATAGGTGTCCTTAATGTCAATATTTTGTTTTTTGGTTTCCTATTATATAATGGATTTGAGGTAAAAAAATGAAAACATTACAACAAGTCGATGTTAAGAATAAAAAAATATTAATGCGTGTTGATTTTAATGTGCCAATTGAAAATGGAAAAGTCAAAGAAGAATTTCGCTTAAAAGCGGACACGCCAACGATTGATTATTTAATTAACGAGGGAGCTTCACAAATTATTTTAATTTCACATTTAGGTCGACCAGAAGGCAAAGTTGTCCCAAAATATTCGCTCATGCCAGTGGCTGAGAGTTTTCAAAAAATTATTGGCGCTAAAGGTGGAATTAAAAAAACCGAAATTGATAGTTTCCCTGCTTTTGAAATATCTCCTAAAATCACCTTATTGGAAAATATCAGATTTTATCCAGAAGAAGAAGCGAGTGACCCGGTTTTTGTCAAAAAATTAGCCCAATTAGGTGATATTTTTGTTTTTGATGCTTTTGGGGCGGCACATCGAGAATCAGCATCGTGTACGGGATTGGCGAAAATTATGCCGTCATTTGCGGGATTTCTGTTGTTGTTGGAATTAGAAAAATTAAATCATTTATTGGTTGATCCTCCCAAACCCTTTGTTTTGATTTTAGGTGGAGCAAAAATTGCGGATAAGTTGCCGGTGATGAAAAATTTATTTGGCAAAGTTGACACTTTTATGGTGGGCGGCGCGATCGCAAATACTTTTTTGGCGTCTAAAGAAATTTCAGTCGGAAAATCATTAATTGAACCTGAATTAAAATCTGAGGCGGCGATAATTTCCAATATGATTTTGGACGATCCCAAAAAAGATATTTTTATCCCACAAGATGTGGTGGTTTCCAAAGACACAAGCAAGGCGAAAGAATTGCGCGATATTGCCAGAAATGAAGTTAAAAATGATGATTATATAGTTGATCTGGGGATGAAAACTATTGAAATGATTCAGCCGAAAATAGCCGAAGCTGGGACCATTTTTTGGAACGGAAGTTTGGGAATTTGCGAGGTCCCGGAATTTGCTAAGGGCACCAAATTAGTGGCAGAGATGGCGATAAAAAGTAAAGCTGAAAAAATATTAGCTGGCGGAGACACAATTTTGGCTGTAAATTCCGCTGGGTTTTTAAATAAATTTGATTTTGTTTCAACAGGTGGTGGTGCGGCTTTAGAATTTTTAGCTGGCAAAAGACTGCCTGCAGTTGAAATGTTAGAATAGTTCTATTTGACACAATTTATTTTTTTGGTAAAATAACACTATCCTTGTTCAGGAGGTGTTGTTGTTGATATACAAAGCTCGTGCACCAGTTCGAATTTGTGATATGGGTGGTTGGACTGACATTGAATTGTGCAAAAAATTAGGTGGCGGTTGTGTGACTTCAATGGCGGTAAGTTTGTATAGCCAGGTTGCGGTCGAACCTAACGGGTCTGATGGCTTAATGATTATTTCTGAAAATCTCGGTACCAAAGACTATATTGAGGACTATCGAAGAATTGAATATGATGGAACCCTGAATCTTCTCCGAGCGGCTTTGAAACGAATGGGTATTAACCAAGGTCTAACGGTTCGGATAAAGGCTGATGCACCGCCAGGTTGTGGAGTTGGGACTTCAGCATCGGTAGCAGTGGCTTTGTTAGGGGCGATTCATTTGATGAGGGGATTACCAATTGATAAGTCAAAAATTGCCGCCTTGGCGCAAAAATTGGAAACTGAAGAACTTAAACTCTTGTGCGGTGTTCAGGATCAGTGGGCAGCCGCTTTTGGCGGTTGGAATATGATGGAGATTGACTATCCCGAGGTTAACCTCACGCCAATTACGCCCCCTGAAGGTTTAATCCCTGAGCTGGAAAGCCGAATGCTTTTGGTTTATTTTGGGCCAAGAAGTTCTAACAAGCAACATGGTAAGATTTTGAATAATTTTGCTTCTGGTCACGATCGATCAGTACAAGCATTTTCGGAATTAAAGGAAAATGGTCAAAGAATGTATCAGGCTCTGCAGAATGGAGATATAAACTTAATTACTTGGGCTATCAACCAAAACTGGAGATCTCAAAATAAATTAGTTCCTCCTGGATGTTACGGGATTAATACACGGCAGATTGATTGGGTGAGTGAGGTAGCCTTTGAAAACGGAGCAATTGCTTTTGATACCAATGGTGCTGGCGGCGGCGGATCTGCTATTCTGCTTGCTGAAGAAGGCAAAGAATATCAACTTGAAAAGGCGTTGAGGGAAAAGGGCATTCAATTATTACCATTTAGGTTCGACTTTACCGGTTTACAGGTCTGGAAAACATAATTTAAATTACTTGGGGCTTGGGCTCATTTTTTGGGTCTTAGCCCTTTTTTCTTTTTTGGTCTTGTTTTTGAAGCCGTAAAATGATAAAATAATTTAAAAGGAGAAATAAATATGGAAATAAAATCAGAAAAATTACCCAACAGCCAAGTTAAACTGCAAATTACTTTATCGACTAAAGAATTTGCGCCTTTTTCCGAACAAGCATTTTTGAGATTATCAGATTCGACCGACTTGAAGGGGTTTCGTCCCGGGAAAGCGCCTCAAAATTTAATTCGCGCTAAAATTGGTGAAGATAAAATTTTTCAAGAAGCTTTGGAAATTTGTTTACCAAAAACATATTTTGAAGCGGTGAAAAAAGAAAAATTAACGCCAGTTTCTGATCCGGAAATCAAAATTGACAAATATGATGAAGGTAAACCCTTAGCATACACCGCGATTGTGGATATTATTTCGGAATTTAAATTGCCAGATTATAAAAAGATTAAAATTACTAAAAAAACCGTGAAGGTTGGCGAAAAAGAACTTCAAAAATCACTTGAAGATTTGCAAAAATCATATGCCGAATACGAACATAAAAAGGATTCAGCCCAAAAAGGTGACAAAATTGAAATTAATTTTGACGGATATTTAAAAAGCGTCAAAGTTGAACAATTAGCCAGTAAAAACCATCCCTTGATTTTGGGGCAAGGTGGCTTTATCCCGGGTTTTGAAGATAAATTAGTCGGTGCGAAAAAGGGGGAGACTCGTGAATTTGAACTGAAAATGCCGACTAAATTACGGGACCAAATATTGGCGGGAAAAACTATAAATTTTAAAGTGACGATAAATGAAGTTTGGGATGTAGTTTTACCACAAATTGATGAAAAATTTGCCCAAAAAGTTGCCAAAAAACCATTGGTGGAAATGAAAAAGGAATTATTGGCATCGCTTAAAAAACGCACCGAGCTCGAGGTAGATCGGGCTGCACAACAAGAAGTGGTGACTAAAATTGCCGAAAAAACCGAAATTGAAATTCCGCGAAGTTTGGTGGAAAAAGAACAGCTTCACGAAATGCATCATTTGCGAGAAGATATTGAATCTAAAGGTTTAAACTTTGCTGATTATTTATCAAGCATTGGCAAAAAGGAATCTGAATTAGTGAGCGAATTAGAAAAGCAAGCACAGCAAAGAATCAAAATTAGTCTAATTTTGGCGAAAATTCGAGATATTGAAAAAATTAAAGTGAGCCAAAAAGATGTTGATCGCGAATGGGAAATTCTGTCGCGATCCGGATATAAAACTGAAGACGAAGAACCAGCCAAAGCGCAAATTGAAAGACATTTGGAAACTGCCAATGTTTTGAATTTTTTGGTTGATTTAGCTTCAAAATAATGGTATAATATAATTAATGTCAAAGCTCAAAGCTCAAAGTTTAAATGCCAAATGGATTTTAAATTTAAAAATTTAAATTTTTCGGGAGGAAGAATGGATAAAAAAAGAATTACAAATCAGCTCGTGCCGATGGTGATTGAAAAATCAGCCTATGGCGAAAGAGCTTTTGATATTTTTTCCAGGCTTTTGAAAGACCGCGTCATTTTTTTGGGCGGTCCAATTGATGATAATGTCGGTAATTTGATTATTGCCCAATTGTTATTTTTGGAAGCCGAAGATCCCAAAAAAGACATTCAGTTGTATATTAATTCGCCAGGCGGGGTGGCAACCGCAGGTTTGGCAATCTATGATACGATGCAGTATATCAAACCTGACGTTTCCACAATTTGTATTGGTCAAGCCGCCTCGGCAGCTTCAATTTTGTTGGCGGCGGGTGCCAAAGGAAAAAGATTTGCTTTACCATCATCTCGGATTATGATGCATCAAGTGATGGGTGGCACCGAAGGACCAGCCAAGGATATTGAAATTCGCACTCGGGAAATTTTGCGTGTCAAAGAAGCGGTAAACAAAATTTTGGAAAAGCATACCGGGCAACCTTTTGCGAAAATTGAAAAAGATACTGATCGCGATTTCTTCTTGGATGCCAAAGAAGCCAAAGATTATGGCGTGATTGACAAGATTTTCTAAATTGATATTTATTAGTTCAATAATATCCAGAAATAGGGCTTGACAGCCAGTTTTATCTGTATTACAATGAATGCAGATAGGAGGCTGTAAAGATTAAAGCATAAAATTTAATCTTAGCCACGAAGGGTGGATCCGTCGTTGACGGAAAATTTCAAATCTGCTATTATCAGCCTTGGCAGATTTTTCTTGACTTTAGTTCTTTAACAGTTAGGAAATGATAAGAAGCAGCGTTATGTACAAAATACCCTACTCGAGGGTTTAATTTCGAGTAATAAAATTTTTTGAGAGTTTGATCCTGGCTCAGGATAAACGCTGGCGGCGTGCTTAACTCATGCAAGTCAGCCCCGCCTCACGGCGGGGGGCGAACGGGTGAGTAACACGTGGGCAACCTACTTCCACCACGACGATAATTTGCCGAAAGGCGGACTAATAGTCGATAGTTTCCGAGAATGAAACTTTCTCGGAATAAAGATTTATTGGGTGGAAAGGGGCCCGCGGTTTATCAGCTTGTTGGTAGGGTAATGGCCTACCAAGGCGATGACGAATATCCGGCTCGAGAGGGTGAACGGGCACACTGGGACTGAGACACGGCCCAGACTCCTACGGGAGGCAGCAGTGAGGAATATTGCGCAATGGACGAAAGTCTGACGCAGCGACGCCGCGTGAAGGATGAAGCCCCTCGGGGTGTAAACTTCGATAGCTAGGGATGAAATCTTGACAGTACCTAGCGAAAGCACCGACTAACTACGTGCCAGCAGTCGCGGTAATACGTAGGGTGCGAGCGTTATCCGGATTTATTGGGCGTAAAGAGTGCGTAGGTGTTTTAATAAGTTTTTGATTAAATCTCCGAGCTTAACTCGGGAACCGTCAAAAAAACTATTAGAATTGAGGATTTTCGAGGCAAACGGAACTTACGGTGTAGGAGTGAAATCCGTTGATATCGTAAGGAACACCAATGGCGAAGGCAGTTTGCTAGGAATTCCCTGACACTGAGGCACGAAAGCGTGGGGAGCGAAAGGGATTAGATACCCCTGTAGTCCACGCCGTAAACTATGCTGGCTAGATATTTTCGGCATCGACCCCGAAAGTATCGAAGCTTACGCGTTAAGCCAGCCGCCTGGGGAGTACGGCCGCAAGGCTAAAACTCAAAGGAATTGACGGGGAGACGCACAAGTGGTGGAGCATGTGGTTTAATTCGACGACAAGCGAGGAACCTTACCAGGACTTGACATCTGGCGAACCCCGCAGAAATGCGGGGGTGCCCGCAAGGGAACGCCAAGACAGGTGCTGCACGGCTGTCGTCAGCTCGTGGCGTGAGCTGTTCCGTTAAGTCGGGAAACGAGCGCAACCCTTGTCCTGTATTATATGTCTTACAGGAGACTGCCGCAGTTAATGTGGAGGAAGGTGAGGATGACGTCAAGTCAGCGTGGCCCTTATGTTCTGGGCGACACACATGCTACAATGGTCGGTACAACGGGATGCAAAACCGCAAGGTGAAGCTAATCCCATCAAAGCCGACCCCAGTTCGGATTGAGGGCTGAAACTCGCCCTCATGAAGCTGGAATCACTAGTAACCGCCAATCAGCCATGTGGCGGTGAATACGTTCTCGTCTCTTGTACACACCGCCCGTCACGTCATGGAAGTCTTGAATACCGGATGTCCGCCTTATCGCGGACCAAGGTAGGCAAGGTGACCGGGACGAAGTCGTAACAAGGTATCCGTACGGGAACGTGCGGATGGAACACCTCCTTTCTAGGGAGAAATCCCCCGCCTCTTTGGCGGGAGATACGGTCGTTCTGCTTTCTTATCATCTCCTAACTGCGAAAGAGCCAAATCCCAAACTAATTTGGGATTTTTTATTTTGACTAAACAATTTTTCTGGTATAATAGAAATAGATTAAATTAAAATCCGTCAAGAGGTGGGAAGAGCTAATAATTTAACAAATTATTAAGTTTTATTATTTATTGAAGTAAACTTATCAAATTTATCAGAACTGAGGAGGGGAATTTGGAAAATAGCCAAACCATTCAAGCAGGTTTTGGCCTTTGGTCGTGGTATATTTTTTCAATTAAAAGCCTATTTAGTAATATCAAGCTAATTGTTCTCAAAACATTAGATTATTTTTCGGTCACGATTTTGTTAAAAACGCTTTTTTATCCTTGGCGGCGAGATGTGATGACGACCCGAAATTTGCCGATCAATATTAGGTTTCGCGTGATGATTTTTAATTTATTATCTCGGCTAATTGGTGCTTGTGTCAGGTTGGTGACAATTTTTATTGGCCTAATAATCACCTTTTTAGTATATATTTTAGGAGCGGCCACAATCGTTGTTTGGATATTAATGCCAATGTTGGTGTTGGCAGGTTTTATAATTGGAATTTCTAAAATTTTAACTGGGTAAAAATGCCAAATTATTTATTTAATCCTGAAAAATCTAAAATTTTTCAAACTGCAAAAATTGAAAAACTATATCATCAATTTTATATCAAAATAATTCAGGTGTTAGTATGGGTTTTAATGTTTTTGGGAATTGTGATTTGGATTTTGAATTTATTAGAACTATATGAATTTAATAATCGTATTTTGGGATTAGCATTGGCAATAATTTCTACGGGGGTTTTTCTAATAATTTTGGATAGCTATTTCAATTTCCTTTTTAAATTTTCAAATTCGAATTTGGCAAAAATTAAGAGTATGGAATCAGTGAATTGGGCAGATTTTATCGATTTAGAAGTGGCACAAATTGTAAATGCGGCCGAAAAAATTGCCTCCAAGGCCAAAAATCATAACTTGACCACTCTTGGAATTTTTTTGGGAAGTTTAAAAAATCGTAAAATTTCATATTTGCTCGCCAGGGCTGGTATTAATTTGAAAAATTTTCAAAATGAATTTCAAGCATCCGTGGCATATTCACAATCGAGTGAAATGGAAAATAAAAGCCATATTTTGTCTTTATGGTTGGAAGCGGCAAATTTTGCCATCAGCCAAAGACATACTCGAATTCAAGTTGGAGATCTTTTTTATGCCCTAACCAAGACTGAAGCATTTTTGCAAAAAATTATGTTTACTTTAGATTTGAAAATTGAAGATATGGCGAATTTGGTCCACTGGCAAAATTTGGTTTTTCAACGTTTTGAAAATCAACGTCGCTTTTTTTCACCTGATTATTTTGAAAAAACCGGTGGTATTGGTCGCGAATGGTCATATGGCTATACGCCAAATTTAAATTTAATTAGTTTTGATATTACCTCCCAAATTCAAAAAACCGGTTCAAATTTACATATGGTTGGTCATCAACTTGAAATTGAAGAAATGGAAAGGATTTTATCCCGTTCGGGTAAAAATAATATTTTATTGGTCGGCGAGCCCGGGGTTGGTAAAAATACGATTGTTTTAGGGTTTGCAAAACGGATTTGTCAGAATCGAGCTTTAAAATCATTAAGGTATAAAAAAATTTTTAAATTAGACATGGGCAGATTGTTAGCGGGTGAGCCAGCGGAAATTGAAGCAAAATTGGTGACAGCATTAAACGAAGCGGTGGCGGCTGGGGATATTATCTTATTTATTGAAAATATCGAAACTTTATTCGGTGGTGGTGAGTCCAAAATTGGGGCAATTGATGCTTCGGAAATATTAGCACCATATTTAGGTTCCACGGCGTTACAATTGATCGGGACATGCAGCTATCGAGATTATCACCAGTTTGTTGAAGCTAAGCCCATAATTGCTGGCGGTTTTGAAAAAATTGAAGTCGCCGAACCTAATGAAATCACCACGATTAAAATTTTAGAAGAAGTCACACCTTTTATTGAAGGGCAGTATCAAATTTTTACTTCATATCAAGCGTTGCGTGAAATTGTAAAATTAGCAAAAAGATATTTGACCGATAAGCCATTTCCGGAAAAAGCAATTGATTTATTGGATGAGGTTGCGGTTTATGTGTCTTCGAAAACCACAGATAAGTTAGTTCAGCCTGTTCATGTGCAAAAAATTGTGGCAGATAAGACTAAAATTCCAACTGAGCAAGTGCAAGCGGCCGAAAAAGAGAAATTATTAAACTTAGAGCAATTTTTGCATCAACGAGTTATTGGTCAAAATGAAGCCGTTAAAGCTATTTCTGAGGCGATGAGAAGGGCTAGAACTGGCTTAAAATCTGAGAAAAAACCAATCGGTTCATTTTTATTTTTGGGTCCGACCGGGGTGGGTAAAACCGAAACTGCCAAAGCCTTAGCGGAGAGCTTTTTTGGGTCAGAAAATTCGATGTCCAGATTAGATATGTCAGAATTCAAAATGCATGAAGCTTTGGACCGTTTAGTCGGAACGCCAAATAGTGGAGAAGGAGTCTTGACGGCTAAAATTAAAGAAAATCCATACTGTTTATTGCTTTTAGACGAAATCGAAAAAGCCCATCCTGATGTTTTAAATTTATTTTTACAAGTTTTAGATGAAGGACAATTAACCGATAGGTTAGGCAGAAAGGTTAATTTTACGAATACAATTATTATTGCGACTTCAAACGCCGGTGCGGAGCTAATTCGAGAAAATATTAAAGTTCGAACTGACCCGTCTGTTTTGAAAGAAAAATTGTTGGAATATTTACAACACGGGGGCATTTTTAGACCAGAATTTTTGAATCGTTTTGATGACGTAATTTCCTTCAAGCCCTTGGAGATTTCGGAAATCCAGCAAGTTTGCCAATTGATTTTAGTTAAATTAGCCAAAAGGCTCAAAGATGAAAAAGAGATTGTGTTAGGGGTCGCTCCGGACGCGGTTGCCAAATTAGCCCAATTAGGCTATGATCCAGAAATGGGGGCGAGGCCAATGCAGCGGGTGATTGCTGATAAAGTTGAAAATTGGCTTGCAGAAAGATTGCTGAGAGGCGAAATTATTAAGGGCCAAAAAGTCATCTTTCGACTCAATGATATTGCTTGATTATCGGGAAAATTTAGAGTATAATAGGTTGGAATTTAATAATTTTACATTTTGATTTTTAACTTTTGATTTTTTTGGGCGATTAGCTCAGTGGTAGAGCGCATCTCTGATAAAGATGAGGTCGATGGTTCGATCCCATCATCGCCCACCATTCGACAAGCTCATGGCTTTCAGCCAGGAGATAGAAGAATGCCCTGAGTTTATCGAAGGGCAATTCATGAAATACTTTACTTATATTTTACTTTGCGAGAACAATAAATATTACGTTGGTCATACTAATAATCTAGAAAATCGCTTCGAATATCATTTAAAGAAATCTGGAGCTAAGTTTACATCACAAAATAAACCTAAAAAATTTGTCTGGTCACAAGAATTTAGTAAAGAAATTGATGCTATCAGACGAGAAAAACAGATTAAAGGATGGTCAAGAGTAAAGAAAGATAAACTAATTTCAGGAATTTAGAAATAATTATGATTGCAACTCCACATATGATTGTCGGGGCAGTCCTCGGCGATCTGATCCAAAATTTACCCTTGGCATTTTTGGCGGGATTTGTCTCGCATTTTGTTTTTGACGCGATTCCTCATTTTGAATCAACCGCATTTTTGCCAACTAGTCAGCGTAAAAATTATCCTTTAAGCCGAAGAGCAGCGATTCTTGAATTTTTTGAAGTGATTTTTGGCGCAACATTAGTGATACTTTTTTATTTAAAAGTTCATCATCTATCGGTGGTAATTGCGGCGGTGGCGGCGGTTTTGCCTGATTGGGATAAATTTCCACTTATTGGCGAGAAACTAAAAAATGTTTGGGGTTTTCGGCAATTTCATAATTTTCATGAGTCTATTCATATTCAACTTAAACCTAAATACTGGATTTTCACCTTCCCAGTTTATATAATTATAATAGGAATAGCAATTTGGGCGTGGTTTTATAAATGATTATTTTAAAGATTTTAATTTTTGTGTTAGCGTCGATTATTGGACTTTGTTTTTTGGTATATGCTGAACCTTTGGTGCGGACTTTTGGAAAGGCTGAGTGGGCAGAAAGACGTTTTGGGACGATGGGTGGTTCGTATTTAGTCTGGAAATTAGCTGGTATATTAATAATTGTTTTAGGATTTTTATTTCTAATGGGCGGTTTGGATTGGTTAATTTTCCCAAAATAAATAAGGGGCTATAGTTTAATGGTAAAACGGCGGTTTTGCATACCGCGGATGGCAGTTCGATTCTGCCTAGCTCCACCAAAGTTTATTTACAGCGGAATTCCCCCCACACCCCCCTTCCGCCTCGCCCGAGCCGAAGCGAAGCCCCGCCGCCCTGCTCGTTCAGAGCAGAGTCCCGCAAAAAAGTTTTCTTTTCCTTTTAGAAGAAAAAAATCGCGCGCCAAATAAAAAAATGCGAAGAAAACTTTTTTGCGGAACAGCGAGCGAAGCAAGCGGCGGCGAAGCGGAGCGAATTAGTTGGGATTTTGTTCAAAATGAGTTCTGACTTTTTCCAACAAACACCAAATTGACAGGTTGGGGGTTTCCGTCATGGCTCGGCGCCATGCCGAGACAGACGAGTCCCCTCGCCTTCAGCCATATTTTTTGTAGTACCAGCATTAATTCAAATTCCTGTTTTATCGTCTATATTATTGTTTGCCACAAGATTATTCTTAACCGTTGCTCTGGTCGGAGTTAAAAAAACCGAATTTGTAAACAAGGGATAGAATAATCACAGGAAATAGTAAATAATTATGTAACTTAGAAGGGCAAGAAATGAACTTAATAATTGGTATCGTTTTAGTGGTCATCGGTTTTGCACTAAACCAGTGGATATCACATTCTTTGAGTAAAGATGCATTGTCAAGACCTATGTTTTTGAACTACCCAGCAAGCATACTTATTTCTACTATTGTATATATCACCATATATGTTATTGGATTGTTTTTTCTTTATAAGGTTTCGATATGGGTACCAGTTGTCTTGATAATATTGTTTCTGCTCTTAATAGTATCTAATTTATTTAAAAAGGTTAAATAGAAAACCGTGATTAAAGAATCTGCTCCAAAAAAGAATTGAATATCTTGACTAAAATTAGAGAGAGGAATTCCCAGCCAATGACTGATCCGCCTTTGGCGGAGAATTTGTTCGGATCCACATAAAAATTGAAGAGGAATCATGATGAATTATAAAAAACCAAAAAAATTGAAACAAGGTGATACTGTGGCAATCGTGTCTCCGTCTTGGGGAGGTCCAAGCGTTTTCCCTGATATTTATGAAAATGGTCTTAAGGTTTTGCGCGAATGGAATTTGAAAATTAAAGAATTTCCAACGACCAGAATGGATCCCGATTCTTTAAGGGCAAATCCGCGGGTTCGTGCGAAGGATATTAATGAAGCATTCGCGGACCCGGAAATTAAGGCTATTTTTGCTTCGATTGGCGGCGACGATTCTATACGAATTTTGCCCTTTTTGGATAAAAATATTATAGTTAATAATCCAAAAATCTTGATGGGGTATTCGGATACTTCAACGCTCCATGTATTTTTAAGCTTGCAGAGTCTTGTAAGTTTTTATGGATTAACAATTATGGCTGGTTTTTCGCAGATGGAAAGTCTGCCCGAAAGTTTAAAATCTCATGTTCATGAGATGCTTTTTAAGCCAAAAGACGGTTATGAATATAAAGCTTATGGAGAATATTGCGATGGTTATCCTAATTGGTCGAATGAAAAAAATCTCGGAAAAGTGAATCCAATAAAAAAAGATGATGGTTGGCATTGGCTGCAAGGAAATAAAAAAGTTCAAGGTAAATTATTCGGTGGTTGTTTTGAGATTTTAGAAATGATGAAGGCAACCGATTTTTGGCCATCGCGAGATTTTTGGAAAGAAAAAATATTTTTTCTTGAAACTTCCGAGTCGAAACCGACAATCGACAACATTGATACTGAATTGAGAAATTATGGAATGTTAGGAGTATTTAATGAAATAAACGGGTTAATTTTTGGTCGAGCAAGAGATTATTCGCAAGATGAGAAAAAAGAGCTGGAAGAAAAAATAATTTCTATTGCAAAAGAGTTTAATAAACCAGATTTACCAATTGTGGCTAACTTCGATGTTGGTCATACCGATCCTCAATTAGTGTTGCCGCTTGGGGTAAAGGTTGAAATCGATTGTCAAAATAAAAAAATAGGATTGAAGGAATCATGGTTAGAATAAAATTTGTTGATAAATTAAAGGAATAAATCATGATTAAAAATAATCTTTTTGAAAAAAGCGAAAAATTTAAAGCAGATGCAGATAAGATTTTAAAAGAATCTGATTTGATTAATTTTCTTTCAAAATACGGTAAGGTAAAACCAGTTGGCGCTTATCATTTTGATATTATGATGAGAGGAGATATTGATTTTCATATATTTATGGAAAAAGTTGATAAAGAAAAAGTTATTGATGCCTTGAATAAACTGATTGGGCAAGGATATTTTCAGGCATATATGTTTGACGATTTTGTGAAGTATTCACGACTAATTAAAAACTCTAACGATCAGTTTCCATATGGTTATTATTTAGGGTTAATTGTTATCCCAAAAGGTTATGATAAGAGATGGAAAATTGACATTTGGTTTATTGAGAAAGACAGCCTTTCTGGCAAAAAATATTATCAGCTTTTGAAGAATAATCTCAACGAAGAAAATAAAAAACTGATTTTAGAGCTTAAGGATTACAAAATAAAAAATAAATTAGATTTTCCCAGCACGATTATTTATGACGCGGTTTTGGTTAAGGGTATAAAAAATATAAATGGATTTATAGAATATATTAAAGATCTTTAGGGTAGGTTGGAGATTTAGGGTGGGAAATAAACTTCGAAAATGTTTATATATTTCCCACCTTTTTATTTTTAATAGAATTATTTTCTCTTGACAACTAAAACCCACGTGCTACGATAAATTTAAAGGTCGATACTATCAATTTCATTTTAGAGGTCTAAAATGAATGACGGAATTATTGCGAGTTGGGCCGATGCTTTGAATATTGCTTGGCACACCATTGCTGATCGGATTATTAACTTTATCCCGAACTTACTTGGCGCGATTTTAATTTTGATTATTGGTTGGATTTTGGCAGTTTTATTAGATCGATTAGTCGATCAGTTAATGAGAGTAATTGGCCTTCAAAGCTTAGCGGAAAAAATGAAGCTCGAAGATGGCATCAAGAAAGTCGGCATTAAAAAAGATTTTGCGGGTTTAGTGGGCGCTTTTGTAAAATGGGTGATCATAATTGTCGCCTTTTTAGCCGCTGCAGAAGCTTTACAACTCACTCAAGTGGTTGAATTCTTAAACAGCATCTTAAATTATGTCCCTAATGTCGCCGCCGCCGCTGGAATTTTGTTGATTGGTGTTGTTTTGGCTAATTTCTTGGCTGATGTGGTCGGTTCTGTGACTAAAGGGATTGAAATTGGTTATTCTGAACTTTTAGCTTTATTGGTGCGTGGTGCGATTTTGGTTTTTACGGTTTTAGCCGCTTTAGTCCAACTTAATGTGGCGAGTTATTTAATCCAAACCCTATTCACCGGTTTTGTGGCTTTGTTTGCAATTGCGGGTGGATTAGCCTTTGGTTTGGGTGGCAAAGATGCCGCCGCTGAATTTGTTGATAAAGTCAAAAAAGATATCCAAAAGAGATAATTTTTACTATTTTAGTGCTCTGTTCCGCTTTTTGGCGGAACAGAGGCTAGAATAGGGCTTGATCCCACACAATTTATCTTTCGCCTTTTGGGAACTATTCGTTCACGGCTCAAGATGCGATTTTGAGGGATCAATACCAGCTAATTAATATTTTAAAGAAGAGGTATTGACATCGGTTTTTTTATTTGGTAGACTTAAAACATCACTATGAATTAATTTTTTTATAGGTGATAGGACAAGATTAATGTTAAATATATTGACAATTTGGACGGAGGTTTCAGGCGGCTAATTTAAAGCTGAATTTTAGCTTGATTTTGGACCGCCATGGCGGTCTTTTTTCATCTCTTGATTTAAAAATCTTTAAATTACCAAAAGTAATTTGAAGCAATTGCATCAAGCGTTGTTCATTAACAATTGATATTTTTGGTTTTTACCTGTTAGTCTCCGATGCTCAGTCAGGGGGTCGGGGTTTTGAAGTCTCTTTTTGGCTTCAAAACGGAACAAATTAAATTACAGAATGCATATGGTGGATGCCTTGACATTAAAAGCCGATGAAGGACGTGGTAGGCTGCGATAAGCTCGGGGGAGTTGTCAAACAAACTTTGATCCCGAGACTTCCGAATGGGGAAACCCACTCCGATGTAAATCGGAGGATCCGGCTCTTTTGGAGCTGGATGGTAAGCTGGCGAACTGAAACATCTTAGTAGCCAGAGGAAAAGAGAAAGACATTTTATTCCCCTAGTAGTGGCGAGCGAACGGGGAAGAGCCCAAACTAGCCATTGCTTCGCAATGGAAGCACTAAATCCGAAATCCGAATTTCTAAACAAATTTATGAAATTCAAATCATAAAGACAAGTTTTGAATTTAGAATATTAAAAATTGTTTAGGATTTAGAAATTAGAATTTAGAATTTCCGCTGCGGAGTAGCGGCTGGGGTTGTGAGATATTGGTGTTTTTAATAACAAAGCTTTGAGAATTTTTAGCTAAACGAGTCTGGAAAGGACGGCCATAGAAGGTAATAGCCCTGTAAGCGAAAAAAATTTGAAAAGCTCTGATTTTCTCGAGTACTATCAGACACGTGAAATCTGGTAGGAATCTGCCCTGATCACGGGGCAAGGCTAAATACTTTTAATGTCGATAGCGAACTAGTACCGTGAGGGAAAGGTGAAAAGATCCCCGGTGAGGGGAGTGAAATAGTACCTGAAACCATATGCTGACAAAGAGTAGGAGCCCCGCCTTTGGCGGGGTGACTGCGTGCTTTTTGCATAACGAACCAACGAGTTAGCTGTTGCAAGCAAGCTTAAGTCCACTGGATGGAGGCGAAGCGAAAGCGAGTCTTAATAGGGCGTTTAGTTTGCAGCACTAGACCCGAAACCAGGTGAGCTAACCTTGAGCAGGGTGAACTCCGCAGAAATGCGTAGGGAAGCCCGAACCCGTCGAAGTTACAAATTCGTGGGATGACTTGAGGTTAGAGGTAAAATGCTAATCGAACCTGGCGATAGCTGGTTCTCCCCGAAATATATTTAGGTATAGCCCAAAGTGATCGTCTTTTGGGGTAGAGTACTGGATGAATTTCCCCCGCCTATGGCGGGGGGCTTTAACCAAACTCCGAATACAAAAGATTTCAGCTTTGGAGTCAGGTTGTGGGGGATAAACTCCATTGTCCAAAAGGGCAACAACCCAGACCATAATCTAAGGTCCCTAAGTGATAGTTAAGTGGGAAAGGATGTGATTAACCTGAGACAACTAGGAGGTTGGCTTAGAGGTAGCCATTCCTTTAAAGAGTGTGTAACAACTCACTATTTGATGGTTGATTGCGCCGAAAATACACGGGGCTAAAACTATCCACCGAAGGTATGGATTTCCGTCTTTTGACGGAAGTGGTAGGGGAGCGTTCTACATTTTGCGAAGGTAAAGCGCAAGCTTTGCTGGAAGGTGTAGAAGTGAGAATGTTGGTATGAGTAACGATATCCCGATGAAAACTCGGGACACCGAATTTCTGAGGTTTCCACCGCAACGACAATCGGCGGTGGGTTAGTCGGTCCTAAGCTGAGGCCGAAAGGCGTAGGCGATGGTAAATCCGTTAATATTCGGATACCATAAATATTGCGTTTGTACGATGGGGTGACGCGGTTTGAAGGCTAAGCGGTTACAAATTATCCGTCTAAGCCTGAATTTGGCTCTTTGGCAAATCCGGGAGCGTAATAATTCAGGCAAATGAAATTCCTTTCTGGGAAATTTAGCTGTAGGAATCGCCAAGAAAAACCTCTAAGGAGTGATATTTATGTCCGTACCGTAAACCGACACAGGTAGAATACTATAAGAGTAGTAAGGTGTACGAGAGAACCCACCAAAAGGAACTCGGCAAAACAGCAGCTGTAACTTCGGGATATAGCTTTCCCGCCTCATCGGCGGGACGCAGCTAAAGACTCCAGGCGACTGTTTATCAAAAACACAGGCCTCTGCTAACCCGCAAGGGGATGTATAGGGGCTGACGCCTGCCCAGTGCTAGTAGGTCATGGGGATCCCTGACCTCCGCCTTTGGCGGAGTAAGGGGAGAACTCAAGCCCTAGTAAACGGCGGCGATAACTATAATCGTCCTATGGTAGGAAGTGCTGCCATAGTAAAATTTGGCTATATGCTGGAAAATCTGTTGAATTTGAGGCTACTATGGTATAATATGTCCATAGAAGGACAATTATGCCAAGTAAAAAAGCAATCAATGCAGACAACCAGCAGGAAAGACTAAAAATTGAAAATTGGATCGTTGGTTTTACAGATGGAGAAGGTACATTCTCGGTAAGTAAAATAAAAAATTCTACCACAAAATCTGGCTTTCAAATTTTTCCTGAATTTGTAATTACTCAAGGAGAAAAAAGCCACTCAGTCTTAGTGAGTATTAAAAAATATTTCGGTTGCGGAAACATTTATATTAATAAAAGGTACGACAATCACAAAGAAAATTTATACAGATATTGTGTTAGATCAAGAAAAGATTTAACCGAAAAAATAATACCATTTTTTTGCACAAATCCGCTAAGAACTGCAAAAATAAAAGATTTTCAAAAATTTTGTAAAATTGTAAAAGCAATGAATCTAGGCGATCATTTAAAGAATAATTTCAATTTTTAGAATCCTCAGAGACTATACGCCAAACCTCGACGTGACGTCGGGGAAGATATAGTCCCATCTGCATGGCGACATGCAGGTCCAATTTAGGACAATCCATTTTTTTTGGAAAAGAACATAAGCGAAATTCCTTGTCGTGTAAGTTACGACCCGCACGAATGGCGTAACGGTCTGGAGACTGTCTCTTGGTGGGACTCGGTGAAATTGCAATGCCGGTGAAGATGCCGGCTACTTATGGCAAGACGGAAAGACCCCGGGAGCTTTACTATAGCTTGATATTGAGTTGAAATTTTTGATTGTGTAGGCTAAGTGGGAGTCCCGCCTTTGGCGGGACGCAAGGTGAAATACCACTCTTTCATGGTTTCGGTTCTAACTCCTAACGACACGTTAGGAGAACAGTGTCAGGTGGGTAGTTTGACTGGGGCGGTCGCCTCCTAAAGAGTAACGGAGGCGTCCTAAGGTCAGCTAAGCGCAGATGGAAATTGCGCTGATAGTGTAAAGGCATAAGCTGGCTTAACTGCGAGACTTACAAGTCAAGCAGAAACGAAAGTTGGGCTTAGTGATCCGGTCCGCCCGTGTGAGAGGCGGATCGCTCAACGAATAAAAGCTACCCCGGGGATAACAGGCTTATCTCCTCCAAGAGTTCACATCGACGAGGAGGTTTGGCACCTCGATGTCGGCCCATCGCATCCTGGCTCTGAAGTCGGAGCCAAGGGTTTGTCTGTTCGCCAATTAAAGCGGTACGCGAGCTGGGTTCAAACCGTCAAATTTTGGCATCGAGATATACGGCGGCTTTTCGCCGTAAGGCGAATCGAATAAATTGACTCATATCGGTGAAACCCTAACATTTGATAATTAACCTGTCGGATGTTAGGATGATACCGAGGGAAGTCTTAGAAAATTTAAGATTAAAAAGTAAAAATGGAAAATTTAAATTTTGAACTTTGATTTTTGATTTTTTGATGACCCCGTAGAGACTGATCCTTAAGTGGAGAGATTCGATATAACAATATAACAATCGAATAAAACGTCAATCCCCCCGCCGACGGCGGGGGTGATGGTATAGTCCATACATTTGGTAACAAATGAAAAAATTACGTAAGACAGGTTGGTCCTAATCTGCCATAAGCGTTGAAGCTTGAAGGGGTCTGCGCATAGTACGAGAGGACCTGCGTGGACGAACCTCTGGTTTATCAGCTGTCCCATTCGGGGCACTGCTGAGAAGCTATGTTCGGTTCGGATAACCGCTGAAAGCATCTAAGCGGGAAGCCATCCCTAAGATTAGGCTTTTGAGATTGGTCGTAGACTACGACCTTGATAGGTCTTGAGGTGTAAGGTCAGTAATGATTTCAGCTTCAAGATACTAATATCAATTAAATTTAATTTGTGCAGACTTGAGAGTTTTCGAAGTCTCAAGTCTGCGACGACTGACAGGTAAAAACCAAAAATAATCAAGAATCAAATTTCGTCGTTTAAACGCTGGTGTTCATGGCGGATGGGTCACACCTGATCCCATTCCGAACTCAGAAGTTAAGCCATCCTGCGCTGATGATACTGCTTTTGTGGGACAGTAAGTCAACGCCAGCGCTTAGATGATGAACCGAATTTAGATCATAAAAAAACGGCCGTTTGGCCGTTTTTTAGTTGAAATTTTTGCAAACTTATGGTTTAATTTATTAGGATACGCCGATTATCAGAATATGCAAAGGAGGAAGGCTGGATGGTTCAGTTGGGCGAGATCCAACTTCAGAGCCGAATTGTGGTCGCATCTGGTGCATTGGGCTACGGTCGGCGCTGGCCGCATCGTTGGTTGATTGATTTTCGTCAGCTTGGTGCTATCACCTTAAAAACTGTCACTTTAAATCCTGAAGAAGGAAATTACCGATGGTATGCACCTTGGAAAGTTTTGCGCAGGTTCCCAGATGGTTGTGGTTGGATAAATTGTTTCGGACTGACAAATTCTGGCTTATCTGATTTGATTGAACATAAATTGCCAAAAGTTTTAGAGTTACCGGTAATTGTCAGTATTTGGGGGGATACTTATTCTGAGCTCGCGACAATGATAGCCATATTAAATGAAACCGATATTCTAGCAATAGAATTAAACATTTCTTGTCCGAATGTTGCTTATTCAAAATTACAAGATTTGGATAATATTGAAGATGCTTTCCCAAGACTCATTCGTGAATCTCGTCATCCTTTAATTATCAAAGTTGGCGAAGGTCAGGATTACATTAAAATTGCCCAAATTACACAACAGGCTGGATTTTCAGCAATCTCGGCAATAAATACGGTCAGATCTAATAATTCTGGGGGAATTTCCGGGCCAATGATTAAAAATCGAGCCGTCGAAGTAGTATCCCAAATCCATCAGGCAGTACCCAAATTGGCGATTATTGGTGGAGGCGGTATTGAAAATTGGGATGATGCTCAAGATTTTCTAAATGCCGGCGCAACCGCGGTTAGCCTGGCGAGTATGTTTATTTGGTATCCGCCTTATCAATCTTTTCCATTTTGGAAAATTAGACAAATTATTAAAGAGGAAAGAAAATCTTAACTCGGCGCCTAGTTTGGCACAATGCAAAATTAGGCGTTTTTTTATTGCAAATTTTGAAGTTTTATTATATAATTAAACCACTTCAGGAAGGAGTGAGAAGGTTGAGGGCAGACGCTACTGTCCAAGCCGAAACCGATAGTTTAACAGAAGTTACTGATGAGAAATTGGAAAGTTTACTTGGACAAGCACGAGCTTTGCAGGATGGAATAAGTGGCGTGGCATATCTGAGAAATGCAAAACATGATTATGACCGATGTGATTTACTTGGACTTAGAAATCGTGCCATACAAGGAGTTGCAGATGCGGCTGAATATATATTAGACTCGGAGTTTGAAAAAATTTCGAGAATTTATTGCAACCACGATGATCCGGTGGTTTGTCCTTGTTCAGTTTGCGAGATAGTTTATATGATAAATCCGGAAACAGAAAAGAAAATCCAAGCAAAACTCCAACATTTACTACCCTCTTGTGTTAAGCTGGATGGAAATTTCAAAAACACTGATGCAGTCCTATTTGTACGAAATCTTGACGGTACTTCGTCCCCTCAACAGATACCGGTAAAGTCCATTACTCGAATTAAGATTATCCGAAAACAATAACCCAAGTCTTTTTCCGCGTGCGGAGTCTGTCCTAAGTGGACATACCAATTAAAATACTCTGCGCGCTTTTTTTATTCTTGAATTCAGCTTGTGCTATAATAGAAAAGGAGGATTAATGCGACAAATTGCGGATTTACATACACATTCAAAATATTCGAGAGCCACCAGCCCAGATATGAATTTGGAGACAATGGCGGAGTGGGCTGGGAAAAAGGGGATAAATATTTTAGCCACCGGCGACTTTACTCATCCGGCGTGGTTTTCGGAGCTCAAAAATAAATTAGTCGAGAAAAAACCGGGTTTGTATCAATTAAAAGATCAAAAAAGCCCGAATTTATATTTTATTTTAAACACAGAAATTTCCTCAATATATTCAAAAACCGGCAAAGTTCGAAAAATCCATAATATAATCTTTGCGCCAAATTTAGAAACTGTCGCTAAAATTAATGTTAGGCTTTCTAAAATCGGCAATTTATGGTCAGACGGCCGACCGATTTTGGGTTTGGATTCAAAACAATTACTCAAAATTATCTTAGACATTTCACCTGATTGTTTTTTGGTACCAGCTCATATTTGGACGCCCTGGTTTTCATTGTTTGGTTCAATGTCGGGTTTTGATACGATTGAAGAATGTTTTGACGAATTATCTGGCGAGATTTTTGCGGCAGAAACTGGTTTGTCATCAGATCCGGAAATGAACTGGCGTTTATCACAGTTGGATCGAATCAGCCTAATTTCAAATTCTGATTCGCATTCACCGGCAAACTTAATCCGAGAAGCGAATGTTTTTGACATTGATAAAGATAAGTTAAGCTATTTAGAAATTCGTCGGATTTTAAAAGAAAAAGACAAAAAACACTTTTTATACACGATTGAGTTTTTTCCAGAAGAGGGCAAATATCATTTTGATGGCCATCGTAGTTGTAATATTTCCTTTTCACCGACCGAAACCGCCAAGAATAAAGGGATTTGTCCGATTTGTCATCGTAAATTAACGATTGGAGTTTTAAACCGAGTGGAAGAATTAGCAGATGCTGACCGTCCAGAGGGATTTCGACCGAAAAATGCGATTAATTCTAAACATTTAATCCCGTTATCCGAAATTTTAGCGGAAGTGTTAGGGACGCAAAAATATTCGATGCGGGTTAAAAATGAGTATGAAAAATTAGTTCATCATTTTGGGAATGAAATCGAGATTTTGCTGGATGTAAAAATGGAAGATTTAGCCAAAGTGACTTTGCCGCAAATTGCCGCGGATATTAAAAAAATGAGAACCGGCGAAGTGGAAAAAATTGCCGGATTCGACGGCGTTTATGGAAAAATCAAGGTAAAATCTGAATCCGTCGAAGCTGAAAAAGTTGACGAAAAAGTTCAATTTAAAAACGCCTCAAAACAAAATAGCTTATTTTAAAAGGAGTCGAATGCTTGAAGAATATCAGGCAAAAAGAAAATTTGAGATTACTCCTGAGCCTAAGCCCAGCAAGGCCAAAAAAACCAAGAAAGGTTTAATTTACGTGGTTCAAAAACATCAAGCACAAAATCTGCATTATGATTTGCGATTGGAAGAAAATGGTGTTTTAAAATCCTGGGCAGTTCCTAAGGGAATTCCCAAAAAATTTGGCGAAAAGCATTTGGCAATTCAGACCGAAGATCACCCTTTAGAATATGCTGAATTTTCGGGTAAAATTCCCGAAGGTGAATATGGCGCAGGTCTGGTGGAAATTTGGGATAAAGGCGAGTATCGAGTTATTAAGGATTCTGTGGAAAAAGGCCATTTGCAATTTGAGATTAGAGGTGATAAATTTAAAGGGAAGTATAATTTAATCAGATTTAAGCGGGACGATCATAAACTGCTTTGGTTACTTTTTAAAATAAATAAATGAGTAATTTCTCGACATAGCTTCCTCGAGCATACTCGGGACAAGTCGAGACGAAGGAGGAATTAATGTTCCAAATTTATTCACAGGATGTCGGAGGAGCAACTCCGACCGATCCTGCCGCAACACCAGGTTCAGATCCGTCACAAATGCCGGTTGCGCCGACACCAACCCCATCATCAACCATGCCATCTGATCAACCAGCGGTTACGCCCACCCCAGATCAACCAGATGCAATGCCACCAGTTACTTTACCAGCACCATCAACACCCGATTCAACTCCAGGGATGCCAATTCCGGGTGGCGCGACGCCCGGTGGCGATGATTTAGCAATACCAACCCCACCCAAAGATACGCCGCCTGCTGATACTCCAGATTCTAGCATGCCAACCCCACCTCCGGCGGAATAAGGAATTTTCTAATTCGAAGATAAAAGCCCAAACATAATTTGGGCTTTTCGGGTGAAGGGCTTTAAAACCGGAAGGCATTATAATATGGATAAGGTTATTAAAGTTGATGGTTTTGAGATTAAATTAACTCATCTTGATCGTATAATTTGGTCTAAGGAAAAAATTTCAAAAGCTGATTTAATTAATTATTATCAGCAAATTTCTAAGGTAATTTTGCCTTATCTTTATAATCGACCCATCACAATTAAACGATGTCCAGGTGGGGTTGATCGGGAATGTTGGATTCAAAAAGACTTTAAAGGTGAGAAGTTACCTAAATTTGTGAAAACTTATTCGACCATTGCCAAATCAACACAACATCGGGTTGATTATATTTTAGTCAATAATTTAGCAACTTTGTTGTGGTTAGTAAATTTAGACACAGTTGAATTTCATCTTTGGTTGTCGACGATAAAAAAGCCCAATAATCCTGACTGGTTGGTTTTTGATGTCGATTTGACAAATGGCGGGAAAATAAACGATGCGGTTCGGGTAGTTGAGATTCTTAAATCAAGATTATTAAAACTAAGACTAAGAAATTATTTGAAAACAACGGGGATTTCGGGTTTGCATTTGGTGATACCCTTAGCTACCAATAATTCATATTTAATGATTCGCAAATTTATGAAAGACTTAATATATAAAATTGATTTAGAATTTCCCGAATTAATTGCCACAGAAGCTCGGATCAAAAAAAGACAGGGCAAAATTTATTTAGATCCTTCACAAAATTCCAAAGGGCGCACCATTATTTGCCCTTATTCTTTACGCGCTACTCAAACCGCAACAGTTTCGACTCCACTTGATTGGGCAGAATTAGCTAATTTGAAAATTAAAAAATACAATTTGAAAACTCTGCCTGGGCGATTAAAATCAAAAGGCGATATTTTTAAAGCAATTTTATCTCAAAAACAAAAATTGATAATTTGACCTTTTTAATATTAAGGAGGATATGCCTGAATTGCCCGAGGTGCAAACAATTGTTGACGAATTAAATCAGAAGGTCGTCGGCCGGAAAATTGCCAAAATTAAGATATTATCGCCGAAATCTTTTGTGGGTGATAAAAAAGTTTTAATTAATAAGACAATTAAAAAAATTCGCCGTCGGGCGAAGATTTTGATTTTTGAACTGGACAGCGGATTTTTTGCCGTGCATCTGAAGATGACAGGACAGATAATAATTCAAAATTCAAAAATCAAAATGCAAAATGGATTGAAACACATAAGAGTAATAATAAAATTTACGGATGGGACAGAATTAGTTTTTAATGATTTGAGGAAATTTGGGTGGATAAAAGTTATAGATAAAGACGGACTCGATAAAATTGAGACCGCTCACGGCATTGAGCCGTTTTCAAAAGATTTTAGCAAAGAAAAATTTTGGCAAATAATTTCTTCTCGGCGAATTCCGATTAAAACTGCGATTATGGACCAGAGCAAATTGGTTGGCGTGGGCAATATTTATGCAAATGAAGCGCTCTTTTGTGCGGGGATTATGCCTAATCGACCAGCGAATAAATTAAGTCGTCAAGAAGCAAATAAACTTTTTGATTGTATTTTGTTGGTTTTAAAAGAGGCGATTCGCGACAAAGGAACCTCGAGTGAAAATTATGTGCGCACTGATGGCAGTTTAGGCAGACACGATAAAAATCTAATGATTTATGGCAAAAAAGGACAGCCTTGTCCCAAATGTACCGGCAAAATCGAATGGCTGAAAATCGGCGGTCGCGGCTCATTCTATTGTTCAAAGTGCCAACATTGACATTTTAATTTAAAAATACTAAAATAAAAACAAGGCAATGAAAAAAACAATTGTTGATAATGTTTTAACTCTAATTCTAAACAATTCATTTTAGGATTGGGGAAAAAGTTGCCGATTTCTTTAGAAAGCTGGCCCCGATCCGGGGCTAGTTTTTAAATTGGTTCAAATTTTAGGATCCTAGAAAGGAGGAGATAAGTGTGAGGGTAAGCCGAGATCCAGTTTGTGAAATGATAGATCATATGACAGTGGCTGAAATTGATGGTTTACCAGAGGAATCTAAAGAGACAATTCGCAAATGGGGACTAGGAAACGGCGCTGGTAGTGAAACCTTTGTTCTGAAAGAAGTTGGTGAAGTTTTTAATCAACAGGGAGAAACTGCCGCAATTCAAGTTGTAGAAAAACAAAGGGGAATTTTCAAGATAATCGCATACAATTTTCTCAATAAACTGCGTACAGAAAGGGAGGCCAAACATCATAGAAGAGCTGGTTGAAAAAAGCATTAAATGCAAGTGTGGACAAATCAATCTGGTCTCAAAATTAAAGGATAACTATGATTTGTTTTCTGGAACTGGGAAAATTACACTTTATTGTTATGGGTGCGGCGCGGAAATTGCATTTAAGGATTATTATAATCTACAGAGAGGATTATTTAAAATTTTTGCATCAAAGGTTTTTGTAGGTTAAATTTTATCACAAATTAGGGGAAAGTACTCCAAACCACAAAACATTGGAAGCTTTCCCTCTTTTTATTGAGTAATCTTGGCTTTGGGAATATAATAGAATTAAGAGGGAGGTGAATTGATTCAACACAAGGATTCAGGCATAATTATTCGGGGCCGGGATTTTTTTGAAGCGGATAAAATTCTCACGATTTTAACCGGTAAAAGAGGTAAAATTCGCGCCATCGCCAAAGGAATCCGCAAACCAACCGCGAAATTGGCTGGTAACCTTGAATTATTTTCATATTCTAATTTAATCTTAATAGAAGGCAGAAATTTAGAAATCGTCGCCTCGGCTGAGATTATTGAGAGTTTTAAAAATATTAAAAAAGATTTAAAAAAAACCTCGGCCGCTTTTATTATTTGTGAGTTATTGGATAAGCTTTTGAATGAAAAAGAAAGCCAACGTCGAGTATTTTTTCAAACCTTAGCCGCATTTCATAAACTGAATTCATCTGAAGGGCTTGACCTCAAACTAATAATAGATTATTTTATGATTAATATCTTAGCAATTTTGGGATACCGGCCCGAGATTAAAAAATGCCAAAATTGTCCAAAACCCATCACCGCTAAAAATAATTATTTTAGCATCAAACATAGTAGTGTAGTTTGTCCTGGTTGTGCGGCAAAAGAAGATTTTGTAGTTCCTATATCGTTAGAAAATTTAAAAATTATTAAATTATTTCTCGAACACGACATTGATGTTTTGGATCGAATTCGACCCAAAAATCTTTCTCAGCTTAATCTTTTTCTAGAAATGTATATTGAAAATATTTCGGAAAAAAAATTGAAATCATCAAAGTTTTTTAATATGGTTAACCAGAGGCAAGAATGAAAAATTACGTTGAGGTTAATTTAGGCCATATTGCTGAGAACTGCCAGAATTTAAAAAAGGCGGTTGGGGGCACCAAAATCTTAGTAGTTTTAAGCGCCAATGCTTATGGTCATGGTATAGTCGAGGTTGCCAAAACCGCCGCTCGAGTGGGCGCAGATTTTTTGGGAGTAGACTCAGTTGAAGATGGTTTAATGTTGCGCAAGAATAAAGTTACTTTACCAATTTTAGTTTTTGGCCGTCCTGATGAAGATTTATTGGTAGAGGCAGTAACCAAGGATTTATCTTTAACGGTTTTTGACCTTGAAATGGTTAAAAAAATATCCCATACCGGCTTACAAACGAAAAAACCAGCCAAAGTGCATGTTAAAGTTGAAACTGGTTTGTGCCGATATGGAATTTTGGAAAATGAAATTTCAGCATTTTTTGATCATCTCAAACATACTCCTAAAATTGAAATTGAAGGTGTTTATTCAACCTTTGCCGCCGCCGAAAATCGCGATAAGTCTTATACTTTTAAACAATTGGGCACTTTTCAAAAAATTACCGATGTGTTGCGACACGAGGGATACGAAATTCCTTTAACTCATATAGCAAATTCCGCCGCGGCGCTATCAATGTCAAGTACTCATTTTAATATGGTTCGTGTGGGTTTGACGGTTTATGGATTATTTCCGAACCCAGAATTAGGCAGTTTTTTTGAACTAAAACCCGCACTAACCTGGAAAAGCCGAATTGTTTCTTTGAAAAAACTTTCTGGCGGTGAAAAAATTGGTTTTTCAGGAGCATGCACCACGACTTTTCCGATTAAAGTTGCTGTAATCCCAGTCGGATATTCAGATGGGATTGATCGTCGGTTGTCAAATATTGCTAAAGTTTTAGTCAGAGGCAAAAGAGCCTTAATAGTGGGGAAAGTTTCAATGTGCGATTTAATGGTTGATGTTAGCCAGGTTGAAGATGTGGCGCTTGGCGACGAAGTGGTTTTAATCGGCAAGCAGGAATCAGAACAAATCACCGCTGGTGAACTAGCGGGATTATTAGGCACAATTAATTATGAAATCGTTTCTCGGATTTCACCAGCCATTCCAAGGGTGTATGTGAGATAAAAAGTTAAAACTCAAAAGTCAAATGTCAAAATTTTTATATTTTTGACTTTTATAAGCTCGCTTGTTATATTTAAGTTGAAAATTAAGGAGTAAAATGGCGGAAAATAAATTAGAAAAAATTGTCTCGTGGGCGAAAAGAAGAGGTTTTATGTTTCCATCTTCGGAAATTTATGGTGGTGTAAATGGTTTTTATGATCTCGGACCATATGGGGTCGCCTTGAAAAATAATCTTAAAAGACTGTGGTGGAAGAGATTTGTTGAGGAACGGGATGATGTAGTTGGTTTAGAATCATCAATTATTATGAATCGAAAGGTCTGGCAGGCGTCAGGACACGAAAAAGGGTTTATGGATCCTCTGATGGAATGTCAGAATAAAAATTGTCAAGCGAGATTCAGAGAAGATCTTATTTTTGTAGATGAAATTCCCAAGACTAGCAAAGAATGGATTCTATGGGCACAAAATTGGGAAGATCTATATTTTATGTTTCATCCGGAAGGAGATGGATATAAAAAGAATATAAAATTAGCGAGAGAGACTTTGGCAAAAAGTGGTGAGGTAATTTGTCCCAAATGCGTAATTAGCACCAATTATAAAATCAAGCAGTTTAACCCGATGTTTAAGACCAATATTGGTGTGATTGAAGACGAGAACTCAAAAACATATTTGCGGCCGGAAACCGCACAGGGAATGTTTTGCGATTTTAAGCTAATTTTAGAAACTGCACGACAGAAAATTCCTTTTGGAATTGCACAAGTGGGAAAATCATTTCGGAATGAAATCAATACTAAAGATTTTCTTTTTCGAGTGCGTGAATTTGAAATTGCGGAGATTGAATATTTCATAAAACCCGGCGAAGACGAAGCGGCTTTTGACGAGTGGCTAAAAAATTGGAAAGATTTTGTCCTATCGCTTGGCATAAAAGAAGAAAATATTAAAGAATATGAACATCCGAAAGAAGATTTATCGCACTATTCAAAACGGACTGTGGATTTGCAATTTAATTATCCGTTCGGGTGGAAAGAATTAACCGGAGTAGCGAATCGGACTGATTTTGACCTGAAAGCTCATGAAAAAGCTTCTGGTAAAGATTTACATTATTTTGATCAGGAAAGCGGGAAAAAATATTTACCATTTGTGATTGAACCGACTTTAGGGATAGAACGTTTAATGTTAGCGGTAATTTGTGATGCCTTTGAAGAAACTGAAGCGAGGACTGAAACTACCAAAGCTGTGACTGAAAAAGAAACAGTTTTGCATTTTGCCCCCTCAATTGCACCGGTCAAGGTGGCAATTTTGCCATTAGTTAAAAAATTATCCAATAAGGCTAATGAAATTTATAAGGATTTGAAAATGTGTTGGCCAGTTGAATTTGATGAATCAGGCTCGATTGGTCGTCGCTATCGACGCCAAGACGAAATCGGTACGCCATATTGTGTAACCGTAGATTTTGAAACCGAGAAAGATAAAAAAGTGACGATTCGTAATCGTGATACCATGAAACAAGACCGCGTTGCCATTTTAGAATTGAAAAATTATTTATGGGATAAAATTGGAGCATAAATGATAGAAATTAAAATATATAAGAAGAATCAGATTGCAAAACAGATTGACAAGTTTGTTTTGGAATATAACTCAATTGGATACAAAGATCGGATTTTTGTTAGGAAAATGTTGTTGAGTTCGCTTTTTTTAGGGATTGCATATCTTAATAATAAAGCGGTCGGTTTGGGAAGAATTATTGGAGACGGGGTTCGTTATAGTTTTATTGTTGACGTGATGGTAAATGATGATTATCGAGGTAAAGGAGTTGGCAAAAAATTAGTCCAAAAATTAGCGAGGACAAATAACACTACCTTTATTCAGCTCAACAATGATCCAAAAGATCCTGGGCTGAAAGAATTTTATCAAAAAGTTGGTTTTAAAATGTCTAAAGATATTCATGTTTTTGAGTGGCCGAATAATAAGAAAGTTTAAAAATGAATAGTTTAGTGATTTATGATTCAAATTATGGCAGTACTAAAAAAATTGCCCAAACAATTGCGGAAAAATTAGAGGCAGAAATATTTGCTGTTTCGGAAATTACCGATGACCAATCTTTTAAAATCGATTTATTGGTTGTTGGAAGCCCGGTAAATGCTTTTCGGCCATCTAAAAAAATGTTGGATTTTTTGGATACTTTAAAGAGCGGTGATTTGGAGAATATTAAAGCGGCCGCTTTTGATACCCGGGTGAAGCTATTTATCCATGGGGATGCAGCCGGGAAAATATCCAAAAAATTAGCCCAAGCTGGAGCGGAAATGGTGGCTTCGCCGCAAGCCTTTTATGTAAAAGGCAAAGAAGGACCGTTATTTGATGGTGAAATTGAAAAAGCACAAGAATGGGCCGAAGATCTCAAAAATAAGATTTAATTAATAATTTATTAAAAATTCAAAAAAGGCTAAAAAGCCTTTTTTTGTTTGGAGTTATCAACAGATGGGTATCTTGACAGAAAATCGGGGTGGATTATAATGGGGTTAATGATACAAATTGTGGATAAAAGTGGGGCAACGTGGAGAGATTACGATGTTTATCGGCGAATACCAGCATTCAATTGATCACAAGGGCAGAATTGCCATTCCAGTTAAATTTCGACCAAAATTGGCCGAAGGTTGTGTTATTACCAGAGGATTAGACAATTCTCTTTTTATTTATACAAATTCTGAGTGGGAAAAGTTAGCTGATAATTTATCTAAATTACCCATTAGCCAGTCAGACGCAAGAGCCTTTTCAAGATTAATGTTTTCAGGCGCGGCTGATCTGGAAATTGACAAGCAGGGCAGAATCGTCATCCCGTCATTTTTAAGAAGTTTTGCCGGCTTGAAATCTGAAGTTATTATCTGCGGTTTATATAATCGCCTTGAAGTCTGGGATCGAGTCCGTTGGGATGAATACAAGAAGGAATCAGAAAAAGAATCCACAGATATTGCTGAGCATCTCGGTGATCTGGGAGTATGAAGAAGATTAAAAATCAAAAATCAAAAAGCAAAGAGCAAAAACAAAGAGTGAAAATGCTGATTAAAAATATTAAAATAAGCTTTTTGATCTTTTCGATTTAATCTTTTATCTTAATTATAATAGCGGCCAGCTCCATCCTCTTTCGGGGGAGCTTTACCCCATTCTGGGGATATATCACGGATTATTATTTTAGGGGGGGCATCCGTGACCTCCAATAATTTGTTTTGTTCACCTCCTACTTTGAATTAAAACAAAAAGGAGCTGGCTGCTGCTAGATTCGGACTTTTAAATGAGACCAATGACTCTAAACGGCTCCTTAGCCTTTGAAAAATCAAAATTTACTTCTATTAACAAACGCTTAAAAATTGGGCCGGTTTCTCTTAATTTTATTACGATTATTATTATTTCGGTTTTAGCGTTATTTTATTTAGTGCAATCTCAACAATCAAGTGCCAAAGCATATCGAATTAAAGCCATGGATGAAGCTAAAATGGAATTAATTTCACAAAATGAAAGCCTGCAAGTTCAAATTTCCCAGCTAAAATCAATTGATAATATCAAAAATACGGCTGAGGGTTTGGGAATGGTGCCGTCGGTGGAAATCAATTATTTAAAAACCAATAATACAATTAGCAAAAAATAGCTTAGGTCTAGACTTTTCATGAGTATTCTCAACCGTCGTTTAAATATAGTTTTTGCCATCATCATTATAATTGGCCTAGGCTTGGTCCTTGGGCTTTTTAAAAAACAAGTTCTCCAAAATAATTACTACACTGCTTTAGCTAAAAAACAATATACTGTGACCAAAGACTTAGTCGCCAACCGTGGCGAAATTTTTGTTTATGATCAAGGCGAAACTGAACCGCAAAAATTAGCCACCAATTTACATTTTTACGATTTGTTGATGGTGCCGAAAAATATTAAGAATCCCAAAGAAGTGGCGCGTAAATTATCCGGGTTAACGGGAATGACAGAAAAAGAAATTTACGATCAAATCAATAACAATAAACCTTATATTCCGCCGGTGAAGAAAAAAATTGACACCGAAACTGCCAAAAAAATTGAAGATTTGAATATTAATGGGGTGATGTTAGTACCGAATATGTGGCGGTATTATCCCGAAAATAATTTAGCGAGTTTTGTTTTGGGTTTTGTTGATGCAGAAGGCGAGGGCAGATATGGCTTAGAAGGATATTATAACCAAGAATTAAAAGGCACCACAAATCAAATTGATGTTGAAAAAGATTTTTTTAATTCTAATAATTTTTTACTGAGTAATGAAAAAGCCTTTGACGGCTCAGATTTATATTTATCGATAGATCGAACTATTCAGTATATCGCTGAACAAAAAATCAAAGAGGCGGTGGCTAAAAATCAAGCCGGTTCTGGATCGATATTAATTATGGATCCCAAAACTGGTAAAATTTTAGCCATGGCAGGATCTGCAGATTTTAATCCAAATTTATTTTTTGAACAAAAATCCGTGGATATTTTTAATAACCCGAATACAGTTTATCCGTGGGAGCCGGGGAGTATTTTTAAACCAATCATAATGGCGGCGGCGATTGATACTGGTGAAGTTCAGCCTGACACAGAGGGTGTTTTTGGGTCTTCAGTTAAAGTCGGTTCATATACAATCAAAACTTCAACCGGTGAAGCTTATGGCCGGGAAACAATGACTCAAGTATTGGAAAACTCAGACAATGTGGCGATGGTTTGGTTGGGAAATTTACTCGGTAAGGAGATTTTATATAAATATGTTCGAGACTTTGGCTTTGGCCAAAAAACTCAAATTGATCTTGACGGAGAAACTCCCGGAGAAATTCCGGAATTAAAAAATTGGCGACCAATCAATTTAGCGACGGCTTCGTTTGGACAAGGGATTTCGACCACGCCAATTCAAATTGCAACGGCATACAGCGCAATCGCAAATAAGGGCAATTTAATGCAACCTGAGGTGGTAGAAAAAATAGTGGGACCAAATAATGAAACAATTGTTCGTAAACCAAAAATTGTGAGAAGGATAATTTCTGAAGAGACCGCTAAAAAAATAACCGAGATGATGATTTCAGTAGTTGAGCGTGGTCATGGTAAGAAGGCTAGGGTGGCAGGTTATTGGGTGGCTGGAAAAACTGGCACAGCACAAATTCCAGATCCTGACAAGGCCGGATACCTTGAAGATGCAAATATTGGCTCATTTGCAGGTTTTGCGCCAGCTCATGATCCAAAATTCGCCATGATCGTGAAAATAGATCGACCTAAAAATGTCGAATGGGCAGAAAGTTCAGCCGCACCAGTTTTTGGTGAAATGGCAGAATGGCTTTTAAATTATTATCAAGTTCCCAAAGAAAGATAGTAAATTAGCTTGAATTTTGGTTAATTTTAGGATATAATTAGCAAATATCAAATAAAGTAATTTCCATGAAAAAAATTTATCTAAATTTTTTATTTTGGCTCTTAAAATTAGAAAGCCATGCCATAATTCGCAAGTTCAAACCAGAAATTATTGGTATTACGGGCAGTATTGCTAAAAGCAGTACCAAAGAGGCGGTTTTTGCAGTTTTAGAAATAAAATTTGGTCAACAAATTTATCGAAATTTTGGGAATTTGAATAACGAACTGGGTTTACCTTTAGCGATTTTGGGAATTGCTCGGACACCTGAAAAATGGCAATGGTGGCAGGTTTTAGTTTCGGGGATTAACAAATATCTTTTTTCTAAAAAATACCCGAAAGTTTTGGTTTTAGAAATGGCGGCTGATAAACCCGGTGACATTGATTATTTACTTTCAATTGTAAAGCCTCGTGTGGGGATTGTAACTGCTGTCGGTCCGACACATTTGATGAATTTTAAATCAGTGGAAAATGTGGCGCGCGAAAAGGCGAAATTAGTGCAAAATTTACCCAAAAATGGATTTGCAATTCTGAATGAGGATGATTCGCGAGTTATGGCCATGGCTGAAAATCTCAAAGCTAAGGTAATAACCTTTCGATCGGATGGATTTAATTTAGCTAAAAATGCGGCCAAAAAAGTAGCGCAGATTTATCAAATTGATCCTGAGAAATCCGAACAAGTCTTAAAAAACTTAGCACCACTTGTGGGTAGGTTTAATTTGCTGAGAGGGGTGAGAAATAGTAAAATTATAGATGATGCTTATAATTCAAATCCGCTGTCGTGTTCCTTGGCTTTAGATATGTTGGCGCAAACCGAAGCTGGCAGAAAAATCGCAGTTTTAGGTGATATGATGGAATTGGGAAGTTATAAAAAAAAAGGGCATAAGGAAATTGCCCAAAAAGCTCGAAAGATAGCCGATGTTTTAGTGTTGGTCGGGCCGAATTTTGAATTTTACAAAAAAGCTGATTTTTGGTTTGCAGATTCAAAAAAGGCGGTAGCAAGAATTTCCAAGTTAGTTCGTGAAGATGATTTAGTTCTAGTTAAGGGTTCGCACAGCTTAAAAATGGAAGAGGTAGTGGCAGCATTGTCCACAAAGGAGTCAAAATGTCAGAATTTATCAGTTTAGACGTTGCTAATTTAATGAGAATTTTTGGTTATACCGCTTTATCCTTCGTGATTGCGGTGGCTTGGACACCTTTATTGAGTCGTCTCTTATATAAATATCATGCAGCAAAGCATATCAAAAAAGCCGATAGCCCGGTTTATAATAAACTACATCAAGGGAAAGAAAATACCCCAGTGTTGGGTGGATTATTAATTTGGGTGACAACTTTAGTTTTGACTTTAGTTTTTAATTTAAGTCGATCGCAAACTTATTTGCCTCTTTTTGCACTCATTAGTTTTGCGCTTTTGGGCGCTTTTGATGATTATTTGAATATTCGCCAAGTCGGTCCTTTTAAAGGCATGCGCGGTCGTCATAAATTCATCTGGCAGCTGGTAATTGCAATTTTGGGCGCTTGGTGGTTTTATTATAAGCTAGGTTGGAATTTTATTCATATCCCGGGTGTAGGTGATTTCACGATCGGTTTGTGGTATTTACCACTTTTTGTTTTTGTCATTGTGGGTATGAGCAACGCCGTCAATATTACTGATGGCTTAGACGGCTTAGCGGGTGGATTATCGGCAATTGTTTTATTTGTATTAGGGGGAATTGCTTTTATTGAAGGCCATTTTGGTTTAGCTATTTTTTGTGGCACCTTAGTCGGGGCGACTTTGGCTTTTGTGTGGTTTAATATCTTTCCAGCGAGATTTTTTATGGGTGATACCGGTTCATTAGCCTTGGGAGCGACAATTGGTGTGGTGGCGATGTTGACTGATACTATCGTGGTCTTGCCGGTGATTGCCTTTATCTTTGTAATTGAAACCTTATCAGTTATTATTCAAGTAACATATCGAAAAATTACTGGTGGTAAAAAAATCTTTTTATCATCGCCATTTCACCACCATTTAGAAGCAAAGGGTTGGCCAGAACCGAAAGTCGTGATGAGATTTTGGGTCCTAGGTTCGGTAATGGCATTTTTAGGATTTTTTATTGCCTTAATTGGTCGTGGTTGAAGAGCTGAGACTAAGATTAGGAAAGAGGTTTTATGGATTTTAATAATAAAAACGTGACGGTGATGGGTTTGGGAACACATGGCGGTGGTGAAGGCTTGGTAAGATATTTGGCCAATCAAAAGGCAAAAGTGTTGGTAACTGATTTAAAAACTAAACTCGAGCTTAAACCGACATTAGATAAACTTGCTGATTTAAAAAATGTAGAATATCATTTAGGCGAACATCGTTGGTCAGATTTTAAAAATGCAAAAATGATTTTTATAAATCAAGCGATTCCGAAACATTCTTTATGGATAAAAAAGATTATTAAGGCTGAAATCCCAGTTTCGTCAGAAACTAATTTATTTTTTGAAAATTGCCCGGCACAAATTATTGGTGTGACAGGAACTAATGGAAAATCTACGACTTGTCATTTAATTTTTGAAATTTTGAAAAATAAATATCAGCCAATATTTTCCTTAGATTCAAATCGGGAATATGGCTCTAAACAGAATCGAATTTATTTTGGTGGCAATATTGGTGGTTCATTATTGGGGCATCTGGATAAAATTTCTAAAAATGATTTGGTTTTATTAGAGCTTTCGAGCTACCAACTTCAAGATTTAGCCCAAATTAAAAAAAGTCCGCATATCTCAGTTATCTTAAATATCACCCCAGATCATTTAGATATTCACCGCAGTTTTGCAGATTATGTCGCCGCAAAAAGTAATATTTTAAAATTTCAAGGCCATCACGATTTTGCGATTTTAAATTTTGATCAGCCAATAATTAAAAAACTAGCCCAAAAAAATCTCAGCCACAATTTATTTTTTAGTGCAAATGAAAAAAACTCAACTTCAAGTTATTTTGATCAAGGTCAATTAATGATTAAATTTATGAGCAAACAATATCAATTAGGATCTGTTAAGAATTTGAAAATGATTGGCAAACATAATTTAGAGAATATAATGGCGGCAAGTTTGGTGGGAATTTTATATCAAATTAAACCTGAAGAAATATATCAATCACTAATAAAATTTCCAGGCCTTGAACATCGGATAGAATTTGTTGGCGAAAAACTAAATCGCAAATTTTACAATGATTCAAAATCCACCACTCCTGAATCAACAATCGCCGCTCTATATAGTTTTGATGAACCATTGATTTTAATTTGTGGTGGCAAAGATAAAAATTTTGATTTTTCTAAATTAGCCAAAACTATTTTATGCAAAGTAAAGTTTTTAATTTTATTGGGTGAAAGTGCGACGCAAATAAAACGGGAGGTTGAAAAATATTTACGTCAGCCAAATTCAGTTTTAAAAAATATCATTGTTGCTAAAAATTTAAAAGAAGCCTTTGAAAAAGCAAACCAAATTTCGATTGCCAAAGATATAATTTTATTATCACCGGCATGTTCGAGTTTGGATCAATTTCATGATTTTGAGGAGCGAGGTAAATTATTTAAAAAATTGGTCGAGGAGATAAAAAATGATTAATCATGCCCGCAAAAAACCAGATTTTTCTATTGCTCTCATTGTTTTTGGATTAGTGGTTTTAGGTTTGGTAATGATTACCTCAGCCTCAATTGTCAGATCATATCAAATCACCGAAGGAAAATCGAATTATTATTTTTTGGTGAGGCAGCTATTGGCCTTTGGAATCGGGATTATTTTTTGGGTTATTTTTTATAATATTGATTTTAATTTTTGGAAGAAAGTATCACCTTATCTATTTTCGATCAGTTTAATTTTATTGATGTTAGTTTTTTTTCCAACAATTGGTAAAAATATCGGCGGAGCGCATCGTTGGATTAATTTGGGGCCATTATCTTTTCAACCATCTGAAATTATGAAATTAGCCCTAATTTTATATTTTGCCGGTTGGCTTGATAAAAAAACCAGTGACGTGGCAAGTTTTTGGAAGACGTTTTTGCCTTTCGCCGCAATATTGACTTTGACCCTTTTTTTGGTAATGAGAGAACCTGATATGGGGACAGCGGTTATTTTGGCGGCAATTGGATTTGGGATTTATTTTATGGCTGGCGCCAAGCTTTGGCACCTTTCCTTATTTATTCCTATAATTGGTATTGTGGGATGGATATTAATTAAAAGTGAACCATATCGTTGGGCACGGGTGATTGCCTTTATTAACCCTGGCAAAGATGTTTTAGGAGTTTCGTACCATATCAACCAAACCTTAATTGCGATTGGTTCTGGTGGTTGGTGGGGTTTAGGCTTTGGAAATAGCCGACAAAAATATAATTATTTACCCGAGGCTCATACTGACTCTATCTACGCCATAATTTGTGAGGAGTTTGGGTTTTTGCGGGCAGTGTTGGTAATTTTAGCTTTTATCTTTTTTGCAATTCGGGGTTTGGCAATTGTTAAGAGAGCCCCAAATAATTATGGTCGATTATTGGCTTCAGGAATAATTATTTGGTTTGTAGGGCAAGCTTTTATTAATTTGGCGGTGATGCTGGGATTTTTACCTTTTACGGGTGTGCCTTTACCATTTATTAGTTTTGGAGGTACTTCTTTGGTAATTTCTCTGGCGGCAGTGGGAATTTTAATGAATATTTCCAAGCATACCGTCGAGAAAAAACATTAATTTAGGATTTATAAAATGAAGGTTTTAAAGAAAATTGTTTTAACTGGCGGAGGGACCGCAGGTCATATTCGACCAACTTTAAGCGTGGCTGATGAAATTAAAAAAATTGATCCTGAGATTGAATTTATTTATATTGGTTTAAAATCGGGCATGGAAGCTAAGATTGTCTCAGGGACTGATTTTAAATTTTATGGAATTCATGCCGGAAAAATTAAAAGATATTGGTCCGGAAGTAATTTTCTAACACCTTTAGTGGTGATTTTGGGTTTTTTCGAATCTCTTTCGATTTTACTTCGAGAAAAGCCTCAAGCAATTTTTGCTAAAGGCGGATATGTAACCGTGCCGGTAGCAATGGCTGGCTGGTTTTTAAAAATTCCGATTTTAATTCATGAATCAGATAGTGTGATGGGTTTGTCAAATAAATTTCTGTCCAGATTGGCAAAAAAAGTTGCCACCGTCTTTCCAGCTTCGAGTTATTCTAAAAAAATTCAACCAAAAATTATTTGGTCAGGGTTACCAATTAAAAAAGAAATCTTGAATTTACAAAAAAATAAAGCATATCAAATTTTTGGGCTATCCGACCAAATACCGATTACTTTAGTTTTTGGGGGTAGTCAAGGATCTTTTCGAATTAATGAATTAATATTGAAAAATTTGAAAAAATTATTAAGCATTACTCAGATTTTGCATTTTACGGGAGTGGAAGATTTTGAAAGGGTGAATCAGAAAAGAAAACGATTAGCCACAGAATTAAAAGAACGATATCAAATTTTTGATTTTTCCGAAGAAATTTATTATGGTTTAAAAGCAGCCAATTTAGTGATTGCGCGAGCCGGTGCTTCATCTTTATCGGAAATATCTGCATTCGGCAAAGCCTCAATTATTATTCCTTTGCCAACCTCGGCGGCAAACCATCAAGTATCAAATGCCGAAATTTATCGTGAGGCAAAAGCGGCCGTAGTTCTCAAAGAAGAAAATTTAAGCGCCAATTCATTTTTAAAGAAAGTCCAAAGTTTGATTTCTCGACCATTTTTATTAGAACAATTAGGCAAAAATGCAAATTCATTATATAAAGCCAATGCCGCCACGACGATTGCTAAAAACGTGCTCGATCTCATTAAATAAAACCTAAAAATGTGCTATAATTTGAGCAGAAGGAGTTTTTAAAATGCGCTATTTTTTAATTGGGATTGGAGGCATTTCGATGTCTGCCATTGCCAAATATTTAATTTTGAGAGGCGAACAGGTTTCAGGTTCGGATATTCGAGAAAACAATGAAATTAAGAATCTTGAAAAAATGGGTGCAAATATTGTAATTGGTCAAAAACCGGCAAATATTACTAATAATATTGACGAAGTGATTTTTACTTCAGCGATTACTCCAAATTCTGTGGGGCACACAGAGTTACAAAGAGCTAAGAAAATGAAAATCCCTACCTACAAGCGTTCAGTTTTTTTAGGCAAACTAATATCAGACAACTTTGGTATTACTGTTTCCGGAATGCACGGCAAAACCACTACCACCGCAATGCTGGGTTTTGTTTTGAAAAAATTAAACCAAAATCCAACAGTTTTTGTGGGTGGGGAATTTAGACCTTTTTCAAATTCAAATTTAGAATTTAATAAAAAGTCAAAATATTTTATTACTGAAGGTTGTGAATATGACCGAAGTTTTTTGGATTTTCAAAATCTGGCCGCAATTATTTTAAATATTGAACCTGAACATTTAGATTATTTTCAGGGGGGATTGCCGGAAATTTTAAAAACTTTTCGTATATTCCTATCCAAAATACCAAAAACCGGTTTTGCGGTTTTGTGCTGGGATAATGAAAATGTTAGAAAAATGGCCAACTCCGCTAAATGTGAAATTATAAAATATTCAAAAAAAGATTTATCTAAGTACAATTTACATTTACAAATTCCAGGTGAACATAATTTAATGAATGCCTTGGCGGTCATTAAAGTTGTTGAAAAATTAGGTTTATCGGTTTCGGAAGCTGAAAAAATTTTATCTGAATTTCCTGGAGTAGGTCGTAGATTTGAACATTTGGGGAAAATTGGTAAAACTGATTTTATTGATGATTATGCACATCATCCTACAGAAATTGCGGCAACCCTGAAAGTGGTTGAGCAGAAATATTCTGGAAAAAAAGTTTTAGTAATTTTTCAACCCCATCAGTATTCGCGAACCCGTTTATTATTTGATGATTTTGTGAAAATTTTTTCTGGTGTCGAAAATTTAGCGATTATGTCGGTTTATGAGGTGGTCGGTCGTGAAGAAGATAAGAGCGTTGGTGTTCAAGAATTAGCTGGGGCAATTTCTAAGTCATCAGCGAGAAAAATTCAGGTTTTTCGCGATCAAAAAGAGGTATTAAAATATTTAGTGCAAAATTATCAAAAATATGATCTAGTTGTCACCATGGGTGCGGGAATATTAGACTTGGTCGCTAAAAAGTTTATCGCCCAACATCAGATTTAATCAATTTAAATAAATATCATTTTTAGGAAAATTATGGAAATTAAATCATTATTAAAAGAAAAATTAGGTTCAAAATTAAAATTCAAAGAACCAATGCGCAAACATACTACCATCAAAATTGGGGGGCCGGCCGAATATTTTTATCATACCCCGGATTCTAATGAATTAATTGCGGCCGTAAAATTTGCCCACGAAAAAGAAATACCCTATTTGGTGATTGGTGAAGGTAGCAATATTTTGGTTTCTGATGCGGGTTTTGAGGGCTTGATTATTAAAAATGAAACCGCTAAATTGGTTTTTGGCCAGAATTCAGCTTTTGCCGAATCTGGGATTTTACTTTTAAATTTAATTAGACGGTTAGCTGAATCAAACTTGGGTGGTTTAGAATTTTTAAGCGGGATTCCTGGGACTTTAGGCGGAGGAATTTACGGAAACGCTGGTGCATATGGAAAATGTTTAGCTGATGTGGTTGAAAGCGTGACGATTTTAGATTCAGATGGAGAGATTAAACAAATTGACAATAAGGATTTTGGTTTTAAATACCGCCAGTCGATATTAAAATCTCGTGCTAGTTTGAGCTCGAATAATTTCAAAAGACCGGTGATATTATCGGCTCGGATTAAGATAAAATCGCAAAGTCGCGAAGGGGTTTTAAGGGTTGTAGATAATTATTTAAGGATGCGATCAAAAAAAATTCCCTTAGAATCATCAGCCGGTTGTGTATTTAAAAATATCGAAACAGCACATCATCAAGTAGATCCGAGCATGCAAATGGTTGCCATTGAGGGTAAAATTCCCGCCGCACTTTTAATTGATAAAGCCGGAGCAAAAAAAGAGCGTTGTGGAAAATTAATAATTTCACCAAAGCATACTAACTTTATTATTAATCGAGGTGGGGGGAAGGCTCGGGATTTTGTAGCGTTAGTCAAGAACGTACAGCAAAAAATTAAAGAGAAATTTAATCTTGAGCTTGAAGAAGAAATTGAATTTCTAGGCAATATGGAAGTTAAAAAAAGTGGACTATTCTCTAAATTTATCAAAAATAGGATTTAAATGAGACGAGTTTATCACAATCCAAAAGTTTATACGTATAGACCAGCGAAAACCCGAGAACCTGTTGAGGTTTCACCAAAAATTATCTGGTTTTTGTTATTGGGGATTCTGATTGTTGGATTAGTATATTTCTTTTTGTTTTCATCTTATTTTAAAATTAAAAATATTTATATCGAAGGGGCGGATCTTTTTGAGCCACAAATTTCGGAAATTGTTCATCAAAAAATAACGCAGCGGGATAATGTTTTTCTTTTTCCAAATAACGAAACACAACTGGAAATTTCCCAAAAATATCCAATTTTTAAAAAAATCGCAATTTATAAAGGAATTCCTGACGCGCTTAAAATTGTCTTGGAAAGAAGGGAAGCTAAATTGATAGTGAAATTTAATGCTAATGATTATCTCGTTGATAGTGACGGGGTGACTTTTAAAATGGAGAAAAATCCTGAAAATTTACCGCAAATCGAGATCAATCGAGATACTAAACTTGGTGATAAAATTTTTACCCAAGATTTTGTGGGTTTTGTGAAGGATTTATGGACCAAATTTCCAAAAGAAACTGGTTTAAGCATTAAAAAAGTTTTAATTCCCGAAACTGATTTTGTGGTAGAAATTTATCCTGAAGCTAACTGGAAAGCAATTTTTGATAGCACTAAAAGTGTTGACAAGCAACTTTCGAATTTGAAATTATTATTACCAGAGATTCAAGGTCAAAAAATAGAATATATTGATTTAAGACTTGAAGAAAAAATTTATTATAAATAAAATGGCAAAAAATAGTTTAGTTTATGTTTGTGAGAATTGCGGTACCGAATTTTTAAAATGGCAAGGCAAGTGCTCGAATTGTGGTAACTGGAATAGCTTGGTTGAATATAAGCCAGCCACCATTAAAGCCTCGGGTGGTAAAGCGCAAGCGGCAACGCCAATTGAATTTTCGGAAATTAAAATTGATGATGCACATCGATTTGGTTCAGGTTTTGGTGAAATCGATCGAGTTTTGGGTGGTGGAATTGTGGCCGGATCCGTCATTTTAATTGGCGGAGAACCAGGCATTGGCAAATCAACCCTGTTAATGCAGGTGGCGGGTAAGATTGATCAGGTTTTGTATGTTTCGGGCGAAGAATCAGCATCACAGTTAAAATTAAGAGCAAATCGACTTGGCACTAAAAACACCGGACAATTATTAGTTGAAACAGATGTGAATGTAGTGGCGGCGACAATCGAAAAAGTTAAACCCAAATTAGTGATTATTGATTCTATCCAAGCTATGTTTGATGAATCATATCCCTCAACTGCTGGATCTTTGGTGCAAGTTAGGGAAACTGCTTTAAAATTACAACGCTTAGCAAAAAGTATTTTAGTGCCAATAGTTTTGGTTGGTCATGTGACGAAAGAGGGAACCGTGGCTGGACCGAAGACTCTGGAGCATTTGGTAGATGTAGTTTTGTATTTGGAAGGCGAGCGATATCATGAAAATCGAATTTTAAGAACGGTGAAAAATCGTTATGGTGCCACCGATGAAATCGGCATTTTCCAAATAGTAGAAAAGGGTTTGGTGGAAGTTAAAAATCCGTCCCAGTTTTTTTTGAAAGAACGATTGGCAGTACCAGGTTCAGCGGTCACCGCGACTATTGAGGGAACGAGACCGTTGTTGGTGGAAATTCAAGCTTTAACCACGACCACGGTTTTTGGCTATCCGCGGCGGACAGCGAGCGGTTTTGATTTAAATCGTTTACAGTTATTGATTGCGGTTTTAATTAAACGAGCGGGTTTGCAATTGGCTAGCCAAGATGTTTATATTAATGTAATTGGTGGGGTAAAATTAAGAGAACCGGCGTGTGATTTGGCGGTCGCGGTGGCGATTGCGTCTGCATTTAAAAATTACAAAATTAAAGACAATTATTGTTTATTTGGTGAATTGGGATTATCTGGTGAAATTAGACCCGCTTTAGCCTTCGAAAAACGCGCCAAAGAAGCCGGTCGTTTGGGATTCAACAAGGTGGCTGAAAATAAAATTATTAATAAAGTTTTAGCAGAGGTATTGGAGAAGTAAATGGGAATAATTGTTGAATTTAATCCTGATTTGGCCTTGCGTGATTGGTCTGAATTTCAAAAAAAGAGGCGGAAAAAACAAGAATGTATTCCGCAAAAATTACAAACCGGAAAGATTTATGATTTTTTAAAAAAAGGACATCGAAATTATTGGTTAATGGGTGAGTGCCCGTTAGTAAAAATTAAAGGTCAAGGAAATTTATCCAGGCCGATTGCAAGCATTATTATTTTAGAAGCGACTCATTTGCTAATTAAAAATGAGCCATACACAAAAGGAAAATATAAAGTTATTGAAATATTTGATGACGATCAAATCCATTTTGATGGTTTTACAAAAATATAAATCAAATTTTAAGGAACAATAAAATGAGAAAAGTTTATAATAAATTAATTAGGGATAAAATTCCAGAAATTATTGTGGCGGCAGGTGAAGACCCAAAAATTAAAAAATTAAATAAAAAAGAATTTAATATTGAATTATCAAAAAAAGTTTTGGAAGAGGCAAAGGAATTAACAATTGCGAAAACGAAAAAAGATATTTTGAGTGAAGTTGTTGATATTCAAGAGCTTTTGGATTGGATAATCAAAGAGCAAAAATTAAATCGTTCTAAGATTAAAAAATTTCAGAAAGAAAAAAATATAAAACGCGGCAGTTTTAAAAAACAGTTATTTTTAGAATATACAATAGTAAAAAAATAGTTTTTACTTTAAGCGGATTTTAGTTGACATTGGTATTATTTACGATTATAATAATGACAGCGTGGATGATCCTAATCTACAGAACCCGAACATGATCGAGAAGGGGTGATAGGAAATGTTGCCGTTGCCAATCTGGTTCCGAGAAGCTTGTGTGGCGATTAATCTTATAGGTATCTGGTATTTTATTGTGGGTAGGAAATTTCTTATTGGTAAATTGGATCGGAATCAAACTTATTCTAAAATGATGATTTTTCTAAGTTTTGCTTTGATGTTGCTTGGTGTGGGAATGATGTTGGCTGCACTTGTTAACCCACAGACTAATCTCGCGACTGTTATCGATATTGTCGGCATAATCCTTACGGTTTTCGTTTTCGCAAACCTGTATTATGCGCATCATCAAGTTTATATGTATTACCGCTACACCGGGATAAAGGAAGCTGTAAAGATGGAATTGATAAATTCGGGAACTGCTCGGAAATATCAGCAAGATATGTATTCGATATTTTGGTGGTTTAAGGTCGTTTGGCCCATTATTAAAGAAGATCGCAAGAAATATGTTCATCTACAATACAAAGATTTGTAGTATTTCTCCCAGCGCTTCATCTAATTATCCACACCTTTTTTGTTCCCAGTTCGGGACGAGGACAGATTTCTTCGTCCCTTTTTAATTTGTTAAATTTTTTTAATAGGTTTTAATTACTATTGTTCTAATTTGAAAAATATGAGATAATATTATCAGAGTAAAATACCAAATTATTTACTCTTATATTAATTTTAGAAAGGAAAATAATGCAATTTGATCCCGCGAGTTTAGGAATTATTATTGTCGGTGCGTCTTTATTTTATTTTTTAGGTCGTCGAAGTTTAGCGGTCTTATCTGCTCAGAATGTTCAAGAAAATAAAATTATCGTTGATACGTCGTCATTAATCGATGGCCGAATTTTAGAAGTGGCAAAAACTGGTTTTTTAACCGGTAAATTAATCATTTATAGTTTTATCTTATCTGAGCTCCAAAATATTGCCGATTCATCTGATCCCTTGCGTCGCGCTAAGGGACGTCGGGGATTGAGAATTTTAAAGAGTTTACAAAAGCTGCCTTTTTTTGAGGTTAAAATTGTCGAATCTGAGATCGAAGATGTTTCTGGAATTGACGCAAAGTTAGTTGAAAAAGCTAAGGAAATCGAAGGTAAAATATTAACCACTGATTATAATTTAAATGAAGTGGCGAAGATTCAAAGTGTCATAATTTTAAATATTAATGAATTATCTAATGCAATTAAACCAGTGTTATTGCCTGGAGAAGAAACTGAAGTAAAAGTTGTTCAGAAAGGCAAAGAACACGGTCAGGGCGTCGGTTATTTAGAAGATGGCACGATGATTGTGGTTGAAGATGGTGAGAAGTTTTTGGGTCGTAAGGTCCATTGTGAGGTTTCGCGAATTTTTCAAACTGATGCGGGCCGGATGATTTTTGTCAAACCCAAAGAATTGCCAAAGCGAAATTTTGTTAGCAAACAATTTTCAAATATTTTTCGTCGACCTCAGTTTTTTAGCCCTCGTCCTAAAAATAATCCATATCATAAAAATAATTACAACCATAAAAAAAATAATCCAAACAACAACAATAACAATAACAATAATAATAATAATAATCAATATCGTTCTAATTAATTTGTTGAAAATATTAAATTTTAGAGAACTAAGTTAAAGAGCCTGCCCAGAATATTTATTTGAATTTGAATTTTCGTTGTTTGAATAATCAACCGGTCTAAAAACAAAGTAATAAGTTTGACCAGAAATCAGGCCAGTAATAGTAATTTGATGGTTTGAAGTTTTAGTATACCTATTTGCAACAGAAGGTATAAAACCAGCATCAGTACTTTTATAAATATTTGTTCCTGAAAAATCAGCATCTGAAGGATTTGTCCAGGTTAGAGTAATTTGTCCGGCCCCTGGTCCTGGCGTGATCGAAACACCACTAACTTCGCCAGGTGGGGATGAGTCTGGGGCAACAGTAACTTCTATAGAGTGAGTCGCGGAATAATCGCCCCGATCAATAATTTCAGCTTTAATTTTATGACTACCAGCCGATAATGAATTCATATCATAAGTAAAACTAAAGGGAGATGAGGCACGGCTACCAACATAAATATCATCAATATAATATTGAACTTTACTCACTCCATTTGGAGCAGTAACGGAAACCTTAATTGTGGTTCCGCCAGAAACATTTGCCCCAGCTGTTGGAGAGGTAATGACAATTTTTGGTTTATTAGCTTCGGTGTGAATTGGGCAAACTTCAGTGGGGGCAAGTGATCCCAAGCCAGCACTTTTTGCCCAGGCTCTGACCGGACCTTCCCAGTTTGGTTTATCGGGTACTTCGGAATGAATATTAGCAAAAGTAACTTCTTTTTTAAGCGAGGGTGGAGTTAGGTCTGTGGCTAATTTATCACCACAAGACATATCGATCGTGGCAGTGGTGTATAAATCCGCTCGGTCTTTAGGAAGCTGCCAACTGGCAAAAATATCTGTTCTCAAGCCTAATGGTGAAGTTTTACCTGGCAATAAGCCAGTTAAAGCATCAACAGTTGCGTCTTGAATTCCTTGAGGTTTAGCAAAATCTTCGTTTGGTTTACCTGATAATGATTTTTCCATAAAGCTATGCCACAAGGGGGCAGCTGCCATGGCACCGGCGCCATTATTATACATTGGTGAATTATCATTATTTCCAACCCAAACCCCAGTTACTAATGAAGGAGTATAGCCGACTGTCCAAGCGTCTCTATAATTTTGAGCGGTACCAGTTTTGGCTGCGACAGTGCGGTCTGGAAAATATAAGGCTGAGCGAGATCCAAACATCGGGGATCGAGCTTGATTGTCAGACAAGATTGAAGAAATTTCATATGCAATTTGTGAATCTAAGATTTGTTTGGGTTTGGTGTCTTTTTTCTCTTCTAAAACCTTTCCCCGGCTATCAGTAACTTTAAGAATTGGCGAAACATCAAATTTACTGCCTTGATTGGCAAAGACTGAATATGCGCCGGTTAATTCTAATAATTTAATCTCGCCTCCGCCCAAAACCAATGATAAACCATATCGGTCAGGATCATTAAGGGTGGTGATACCCATTTCATGGGCAGTGTTTAGGGAATTATTCATACCAGCTAAATAAAGCATTTTTACCGCCGGGATATTTAAGGAATTGGCAAGCGCGTGGCGAATTGAAACTGGACCGCTCGTTCGGCCATTATAGTTATCCGGCGTATAACCTCCGCCAAAATCAGTCGTTAAATCGAAAAGTGTTGAGGCTGGTGACCATTTGTCTTTAAAAGCGGTGGCATAAACTATCGGTTTAAAAGATGAACCCGGAGATCGCTTGGCAATGGTGACATTGACATTACCTTGATTTTCAAGATTAAAATAATCTATTGATCCTACCATGGCTAAAATTTGTCCATTTTTAGGATCAATTGAAACTATTCCAGCATTTGAGGCGCCAGAATGCGATAAAACTTTTTTTGATTCTTGTTCAATGACCTCTTCGGCAATTTTTTGTTTGTCGGGATCGAGAGTGGTGGTAACTTTTAGGCCCCCTTCTTCGACGATTTGATCACCATATTTTGCCGCTAGAACTTCTTTAACATACATCACAAAGTGAGGAGCAATAATATTTTCTTTACGTCGGGCAAAGACAATTTTTTGTTTTTTAGCTTTAGTCGCATCTTCCTTGGAAATCATTTTTAAATTGACCATGCGGTCTAAAACATAATTTTTCCGTTTTAATAATTCATCACTGTGACCACCATAGGGTGAATAATAAGAGGGTGCTCGAGTCATCGCGGCTAAAATTGCAGATTCAGCCAGGGTTAAATCTTTGGCATTTTTATCAAAATAAGTTTGCGATGCCGCTTCAACGCCATAAGCGTTGCTGCCGTATGGAATTTCATTTAAATACATCGTAACAATTTCGTCTTTGGAAAACATAATTTCTAATTCAATGGCTAAAATTGCTTCTTTTATTTTTCTGATCAATGTCCTTTTCGGGTAAAGGAGGGCATTTTTAACATACTGCTGAGTAATGGTTGAGCCGCCCTGTAAATATTTTGAGCGACGAAAAACGTCATTATATAAAGCTCTGGCGACCCCGCGAAAATCAATGCCATGATGATGATAAAAGTTTGCATCTTCGGCCGCAATCGTGGCATTTTTAACTGAATCTGGAATTTCATTATATTTTAAGGAAATTCGTTTCTGATTACCGTAAATCGCATAAAGCAAATTGCCATTTCGATCAGTAATTTGTGTTGACTCTGCCGAACGATGACTTTTGATTCTGCCTGGTGTAGGTAAGTCCTTGGAAATCCAAGCTAAGCCACCCAATAAAATAACACCAATACTTATCAATATATATAGGAATACCTTTTTTTGCTTTTTAGATTTTAGCGGGAATGGCCAGAGTTTTTTCCCGAATTTTCTAATTGGATTTTTACTCGGGACCCAAAAAGCTTTTCTCATTACTTACTCCTTATTTATTAAAAATTAGGGGTGACAGCCGACTTGCCCAAGTTCCGCCAAATGCGGAACGAGGGTGGGCTTAGCCCATCGGCGCCAGAGGGGGCGGAGCCCCCTATGGAAAAACTATTTACATTATACTAATTATTCCGTATAATAACAAGTAAATAGAAGCTAAATTGAGATTTATCAAATTGAGAGGTAAAAATGTCTAAAGCTAAAAAATTATTAGGTAATGGTATTGTCGAAATTCATGAGGAAGAGTCGTTAGAAAAAAAATTAAATTCTGGCCGGAAGTTGCGAATAAAACACGGAATCGATCCGACTGGTCCTAAAATTCATCTTGGTCGAGCGATCCAATTTTCTAAATTAAAAAAACTTCAAGATGCAGGCCATAAGATCGTCCTAATTATTGGTGATTTTACCGCTCAAATTGGCGATGCTTCAGATAAAATTGCGGCAAGAAAATCTCTCGCTGAGGCGGAAATTAAAAAGAATTTATCAAATTATACCGAACAAATCGGTCGTATCATTAATCTTGACAAAACTGAAATTAGATATAATAGCGAATGGTTGTCAAGAATGACAGCTGGCGAGTTATTGCAATTAGCAACGAGTTTTACGGTTCATCAGCTAATTCACCGGCGTAATTTTAGTGAGCGCTGGAAAAAGGGTGATAAAATTGGTTTACATGAAATTTTATATCCATTATTGCAAGGTTATGACTCGGTCGCAGTTAAGGCGGATGTGGAAATTGGTGGCACAGACCAACTATTTAACCTACTGGCTGGACGGATTATCCAAAAAAAATTTGGCCAGCAACCTCAAGACGTAATTACTTTTGAAATGCTCCCAGGTTTAGACGGACGTAAAATGTCGACTAGTTGGGGGAACGGCGTTTATATATTAGATGAACCTGATGAAATGTATGGCAAAATTATGTCCATGCATGACGATCAAATTATGACCTATGCTAAATTATGCACAGATTTATCTGAGGACGAACTTGGAAAATTTAAAAATCCACGTGACCAAAAAGCATATTTAGCTCTGGAAATTGTAAAATTATATCATGGTGAAAACAAGGCTAAGAAAGCAGGTATAGAGTTTGACCGAATTTTTAAGTCAAAAGATTTGCCTTCTGATATTGATGAAATTAAGATTGATCAAAAAGAAATTGGCGTAATTGATTTATTTGTTAATAATAAATTAGTTTCTTCACGGTCTGAGGCAAAAAGGTTAATTGAACAAGGCGCAGTGAAAAAAATAGTTAATAATCAACAATCAGTAATCAACAATATTGATGAGAAAATTAAAATAGATGATGGGATGGTTTTTAAAATTGGTAAACGAAAATTCGTAAAGATTAAAACGAAATAAAATGAAAAAAAATATCATCGAATTATTAGAAAAATTATATCCTGAGGAAAAATCAATTCGAGTGGAAGTTCCTCAGGAAAAAAATTATGGCGATTATGCCTGCAATTTGGCTTTTGTAATGGCTAAAAAATTAAAGAAAAACCCTACTGAGGTTGCTAAAGATATTGCGACGAAAATTATAGCGGGAAAACCAGAATTTTTAGAAAAAGTTGAAGCTAAAGCTGGTTTTGTAAATTTTCACTTAAAATCAGATCATCTGCAACAACAGATTCTAAAAATCATCGATCTAAAAGATAAATATGGTCAAAATAATAGTGGTCAAAACCAAAAAATTCAAGTGGAGTTTGTTTCGGCAAATCCGACCGGGCCATTAACAATTGGCAATGCTCGAGGCGGGGTAATTGGTGATGTTTTAGCTTCGGTTTTAACTAATTCTGGATATCGAGTTTGTCGTGAGTATTATTTTAATGATGCGGGTGGTCAAATCGATGTTTTGGGTCACTCAGTATTAAAAGACGATCTGGCTGAATACAAAGGAGATTATATCGATAAATTGAATTTAGAGAATCAGGAAAAAGATTATCGCCAAGCTGGCATTAAGGCCGCTCAAAAAATTATTTTACAAATAAAAAAAACATGTACAGATTTAGGGATTAATTTTGATGTTTGGTTTGCTGAAGGTAAGGATCTGCGAGAAAAAGATAAAGTCATTTTTATAATTAATTGGCTTAAAAAGAAAAATTTAAGTTATGAAAAAGATGGGGCAATTTGGTTTAAGTCAAAACAATTTGGAGATGATAAAGATCGAGTTTTAATCAAAAAAGACCAAAACCCGACATATTTTGCGGTAGATTGTGCGTACCATTACAATAAATTTATGGAACGGAAGTTTGAACGGGTAATTGATGTTTGGGGCGCAGATCACCATGGCGATATGAAAAGAGTAGAAGGTTTTGTGAAAGCTCTAGGCTTTGCGGATAAATTTAAAATAATTCTGCATCAGTTTGTGCAAATTGTAAAAGACAAGAAGCCGGTACGAATGTCAAAAAGATCAGGAAATTATATTTTGGTTGATGAAGTTTTAAAAGAAGTTGGTTTAGACGTTTTGCGCTTTTTTATGCTTCAATATTCCGCCAATGCACATTTGAATTTTGATTTAAAATTAGCCAAAGAAAGATCGAAAAAAAATCCAGTTTTTTATATCCAATATGCCCACGCTCGAATAAATAGTATAATCGCTAAATCAAAAATAGAAAATTTAGAATTTAAATCCACGAATTTAAATTTAAAATTATTAAAAAATAAAGAGGAAATTAATTTAATCAAAAAATTGATTCAGTATCCAGATATTGTTTTGCAAACCAGTCAAGATTTTCAAGTGCAAAGATTACCCATCTGTGCCATTGAATTAGCAGATACTTTCCATAATTTTTATGAGAAATGCCAGGTAATTTCTAATAATAACGAAGAAACTAAAGCCCGTTTAGCTTTAGTAACGGCTTGTCAGATAGTATTAAAGAATTGTTTAGAACTAATGGGTATTTCGGCGCCGAGAAAAATGTAAAAAAATAGAGTTTTGGCATCTAATTTTGAAAACTTAGCTTACCTAAAGCATAAACTGATAAATATAATTATCAGCTAAAAGGTAAGCTTTTTTTGTAATTGGATTAATCGTTAAGTCTTTGACATCGCCAATATCTGAAGGGAGAACATATTGTCCAAGATAATTTCCGTCTTTGCTATATTCAATGATTCTTTTAACTTTATTGTCTAAAATATAAAGTGAATTTAAATTACTATTAGTGATAATAGTGACTGGTTGTTCAATTTGTGAGTTCGGATAAGAGGGGAGGCCGGATAACTTAAAATCAGAAATAATTTTTCCGGCGGTAAATTTTAAACAAATCCCTTTATTATCAATGACATAAATATCACCATCAATGGCGAGGGAAACTGAGTTTTTAATATCAATATTTTTACTAATAATTACTTCTTTGCCTCCAGACCAGCCAGAAGCAGTATGAGTATGCTTGTAAATTTGGTTAGAAGTTGGAGAAAGTAAATAAAGATTATTAAAGTAATTTGCAAGATGGACAGCTTGCTCCCAACTGCCAGAAATTAAATTTTGTTTTTCCAATTGATTGTTATTTAAATTTAAAGAGTAAAGATTTTGGGAGTTAGTGAGCCATAAAATTTCTTCGGTGAAAGTTGAAGCAATTTTAGCCTGGCCATCATCGGCGGGAACCTGAAAAACATCTTGGGTGCTATAATCAACCTCGGAAATTTTATAAATTTTGTTATTTTGTTTATTGGCGGCAAATAAATTTTTATCCAACAAAGTAATTTCCGAAACTTGCGGATTAGAATCTTGGGCGGCAAAATTAAAAACTGGTTCAGTTTTTGATAGCCGCTTAATATTATCAATTTGATCTAAAGCAGTCTGAATTTCATTATATAAAGATTTGGCTTTTTCTTTAGTTTTGGGATCTTGGAGGGCTGGTTCGAGCAGAGTGAGAGCTTCTTGGAATAATGTTCTCGCGGCATCTTGATTATTGGTTGATAATTGTTCATTTCCGGCAGTTTTTTTAGCTTCGGCTTCGAGCATAATTTTCGTTAAGTTTGGTTTTGGTTTTGATAAATTTACTCTAATAGCATTAACGCCCCATATTAATAAAATTACCAGTAAAATAATGATCGCGATTTTACGTTGTTTGGTGACAAGGTAAATAAATTGTCGGCCAAGAAATTTAAAAGTTTTACCAAGTGAGGAGATAAAATTTTTCAAAAAGGAGCCTTGTTTTGGTTTTTCAATAAAATTATCCCATTCTTTGGGTTGTCCACCCTTAATTCGATTAAGCGCTTTTTCGCGTCGGGTTTTGCGAATATTTGTAAATGATTTTTTGCCGGTTCGTCCGATACTAATAACTGCTTTACCGATAGAAATAGTAACACGTCGGAAAACCGGACCAAGCTTTGTAATGGCTGATTTCCAGTTGCTGCTCAATTTATTTTTAGTGCCAGCCAAGACAGGTTTGGTTTTTTTGATGGCTTTTTCTAACCAAAAATCCTCTTTTTGATCAAGATAGATAGTTTGGGATAATTCCGGAGGGGGTTGAAAGGTGCTTTTATCAAAAGGCACCATTTCAATGGCGAGGGAGTTTACGTTAATAACCTTTTTGTTTTTAAGATATTGTCCAATTTCATGAATCGCCGAAATTGGGTCAAAATTTTGAATAAATGATTTAAGCTGGGTTTCAGACATGTGTCGGAAGATTTCAAAATTAGTAAAAAAGAGTTTGTCTTCCTGCCTGAGATCGCCGGTAATAATATTTTCAAAGGTTTGATTGGCAGAATGATTATTTTCGGCACTTGAAATGATGCTTTGCCAAGATTGATTACGCAATAAAAAAGCTCGAGGAGTACCAGTCCAGGCAATGTGAACGTGTCGGTTATTCACTGCGGCGACAACGGCGTTTATATTATTAGTCCAACTGGTTTCACCTTTCTGGGCGGCCGCAGAGAGGGCTAAATTTGTTTTTTTGAGCGCTTCCTCAAAGCGAATTTCTGAAGTTTTGGCTGTTCCTGATTGGAAATAGTTTGAGACTACTGAATTTTGAATTAATTTACCAATTTCGGTGGCTGGATGCCAAGGGGTAGTAATTTCGATTAAGAAGTACAAAGTCCCTAATTCTTTTTTATCTTCGTCTGGTTCAAAAACTTTGACAGTTAGGAACCTGTCGGCGAGTTTGGTTGAGGTCGCAATTTTACCAAATCTTAATTGTGGATTATTATTCATATAAAAAATTTACCCCCAGCTCTCTAAATTTAATTATAACAGCAGGATTTGAAATGGCAAATAAATGGCATAAAATAGAATTAAAATCGTGGATTTGTTATAATTAAATTGCCCTGTTGTATCTGTCAAATTGGCCTACAATTTTTACATTGGGAGTTTGTAGATTTTTAGGCCTTGGTCTAAAAATAAGAACACCCACTTGGTTTTTCAGTCCAATTTTGATTATGGTGCAATAGGGTTTTACGGGGTGTCGTATAACGGCTATTATGCAGGGCTGGGGGTCCTGTGACCCGGGTTCGACTCCCGGCACCCCGACCAATCTAAACATTGCGAATTTTCAAGGGAAAGAACTTGCTCGCCGAGTTTCGGCGGGCGGAAACGCGGAGCGGAGCTAATCGAGCATTTTTCGTTCAAAATAGGCTCGAGCTTCGTTCAGTAATTGCGACCAGATTAAATATAAAATGAGGAGGAAATTATGAAAGGATTTTATGGAAACATCGAAAAGAATACCTTGGGAAATAATAATTTTCGTAAAGTGCTTTATACCGGCAAGCATAGCCAATTAGTTTTAATGAGCCTAAAACCGGCTGAAGAAATTGGTATGGAGGTTCATCCTAATAATGACCAATTTTTCCGTTTTGAAAAAGGACAAGGCAAATGCATTATAGATGGAAATAAATATGAGCTATCTGAGGGGGTGGCGATTGTGGTGCCAGCAGGGGCTGAACATAATGTGATTAATACATCCGCGGGCGATTCCTTGCAGCTTTACACAATTTACTCACCGGCACATCATCAGGATGGGATCGTAAGGGCGACTAAAGAGGAGGCTGTCAATGGGCCGGAGTTTGACGGTAAAACGACTGAATAAAAAGTATAATTTTGAAAAATCGCGCTAAGAACGGCTGGCGCGATTTTATTTTAAAATATAAATTTATTTAAATTGGGGAGGCAGGAAATACTCGCACTAAATATAAGAGCCAATTAACGATATAGGTGAGGATGAGGATAAAAAAGTTAAAATTTAAAAAGATTGAAAGAAATAAAACTAAAAACAATAAAGGCATGCCGATTTGTTCAAGTTTTGCCATTGTTTTTTCATTTACAAAAAGATATAAAATTTTCGAACCATCTAAAGGCGGAATTGGTAAAATATTAAAAGCGGCTAAAATTAAATTTAAATTAACAATATAATCAAATAAAATATAAAACCAGGTATTTTCAAGACCAAAATTGAAATAAATATTAAGTCGGTATGGAATTGAAAAAATAAAAGCGACCATTATATTAGCAATGGCACCCGAATAAGAAGTGAGAATAATGCCTTTCTTTTCGTGGGCAAAATTTTTAGGATTAAAAATCACCGGTTTCCCCCAACCAAAACCGGCTAAAAACAAAAATACCGTTCCCAAAGGATCGAGATGGGCTAAAGGGTTTAAACTCACGCGCCCCATTTTTTTAGGAGTTGGATCACCAAGTTTATAAGCGGTCCAAGCATGACAAAATTCGTGGATTGTAATCCCGATAATTAAAGCGACAATAAAGTAAATAAACTTGACAGGAGACGAAATTAGTTCTAAAATAAACATGTTGTATCCTAATTATTAACTTTGCATTTCAATTTATTTTTAAGGATTCTGATGGCTAAATGTCAGGTTTGCGATAAAGGTTTAAGAAAAGGCAATAATGTTTCCCATTCCCATCGTAAGACACGCCGAAATTTTAGCCCAAACATTTTTCGCAAAACCATAAAAGTTGACGGGAAAACTGTCAAAATTACAATTTGTTCGAGATGCTATAAAAAACAAATTCTCTAAAGAGATTCTTTTTTAATTTTATCAAAACATTCCTGGCAATAAACCGGGATGTTTTTTTTGATATCCAAAAGAACTTTAGCAGTTTTGCCGCATTGATCGCATTTAATTTCGACCATTTCTTTGTTAATTTCTTCTCTTTTTTTCTTTCGACATTCAGGGCAACGGGCTGGTTCATGAACAAAACCTTTGCGGGCAAAAAAATCTTGTTCAGAAACAGAAAATACAAAAGTATTTTCGCATTCTTTGCAGGTTAATTTTTTATCTTCAAAAGGCATAGTAGTAAAATCCTTTTTAATTTAGATGACCAAATTCATCTTAATTATAACAAATAATTAGTTTAATTGCCAAGTTATTGAGATTTTTTGAGATTTTAAATTTTTCATTTATATGATAATATAGGAATGAGGCATGATGAATAAAGATTCGAAGATGAGTAAAAATATAATGCCGGCTTCAGATTGGTTGAAAAATCTGAAAACTAATTTTTCTCATGCCTATCTAATTTTGGGTCCGGCAAAAATCGGGAAAATGATTTTTGCTGAAAAAATTGCCCATTTTTTATTATCCGAAAATCTTGGGTTAAATTCTCCTGATTTATCAATTATTGAACCTATAGGTGATAAAAATCCGACAATTTCAATTGAGGAAGTTCAAAAACTTCGTCAGGCTTCACAATTAACTTCAGCTCAAGGTGGTAACAAGGTAATTATTATTCAAAATGCTCATTTAATGACTTTACCGGCGCAAAACGCGATTTTAAAAACTTTAGAAGAACCGCCGGCCAAAACATTTTTAATATTAACTGCCATTTCGAAAAAATCAATTTTGCCAACAATAGTTTCGCGTTGTCAGAGGATTAGGCTTAATCTATTTTCAGAAACTGACATTAGAAATTTAATTGGAAATCGAGTCCCAAAACCGCAAGCTGATTTAATTGTCCATTTTTCACAAGGCGCACCTGGAGTGGTAATGTCTTTTTTGGACAATACTAGCCAAATTGATCAATTTCAAGAAATTTTTCTTCAAATCGGGAAAGCAATTTTAACCTCAGATGTTTTTGTAAAATTTCAAATTGCGGATGAATTTTCAAAAATTAAGCCACAAGATAAAGCATTAAATATTTTTGAGATTTTTTATCGAGAATTATTATTGGCAAAAATTAATCCTGACTATCAAATATTGAAATTTTTAGAGTCTGGTAAAATTGAAAGAATTCTAACAAAATATGAAACCGTAAAAATCATAAAAATTTTACAACAGATTTTGGAAACTAAAATTGCTTTAACTCAAAATATTAATCCTCGTTTGGCTTTTGAAAACTTAGTTTTAGCATTATAAGAATTATTATGAAAAATATAAAAGTAAAATTATATAATCAATCTCAGATAATCAGTTGTACCGTACCCGAGGAAATTGATTTTCAGCTTGGAGATAAAATAATAGTTTTAGTGTCGGACCGATTGGAGTTTGGCGAGATTTTATGTCAAAAATCTTGCCATCAGGAAAATTTAGAAAATAAAATTGTGAGAAAAGCAACCCCGGAAGATTTAACCAAACTCGAAAAAATTGAAAAAGATAAAAATGAAGCCAACCAGATTTTTGAGCAAAAAGCCAAAGACAATAATTTGGAAATGAAATTGATTAAATCAGAGATTAGTTTTGACGAAAAGTATATTACTTTTTATTTTTCTGCCGAAACCAGATTAGATTTTCGGAGCTTGCTAAAGGATTTAGTACGCGTTTTCCATAAAATGATTCGTTTGCAACAAGTCGGTCCACGCGATGAAGCTAAATTAATGTCTGGTTTTGGTCCATGTGGTCGAGAATTATGTTGTCAAAAATTTTTAAACCGTTTAGAATCTGTGCCGTCTAATTTAGCCAAACTGCAGAGCTTATCACAGATTTCAAGTTCAAAAATTTCAGGAGCTTGTGGAAAGTTAATGTGTTGTTTATCCTATGAAGTTGGCACTTACCAAGAATTAATTAAGGAATTGCCCAAGGTTGGGGATAAAATTGAGACTAATCAAGGCGAAGGTCGGGTAGTTGAGTTGGATGTTATTAATCAAAAGGTCAAAGTTGAATTAGCTTCTGGAAAATTAATTAGACTTCCCATTAAAAAATAGGCGGGTAGATGATTGAGTTGATTTTAATAATTAGCTTGGCAATTATTTTTGTCATTCTATTGAGAAAATTGCCTGAAGTAAACATCGATGAGATGTCTGACTCGTCATTCCCGGTAGCAGTTAAAAAAAACCAAGCCATAATGTCTCATGGTCACATTAAACAGCCAGCGCCACAAGATGAAAATGAAAAATTATGGCAAGTGGCAAATTTGGAACTTGAAAATAAAAATTTTTCAAAAGCGGAGAAGCTTTTTATAAAATTTGCCACCTTACAACCCGATAATCCGGAAATTTATGGCAAATTAGGATTGATTTATTTAGAACAAAAAAATTATCTTGATGCGAGGGAGTCTTATGTTGAAGCGATTAAATTTGAGCCAAAAAATGCACTTTGGTTACATAATTTGGGTTTAGCACTCTTTAATTTAAAACGATTTTCGGAAAGCATTGATTATTATAAAAAATCAGTTGCAATTGAGCCTAATAAAGCCTCGCGATTTTTTAATTTAGGTTTAGCATATGAAGCCTGTGGTGATCATAAAAATGCCCTCCAAGCATATGAGCGAGCCGCGAAACTTGAGCCTGATAATGTTGAATTTCAAGGTTTAATTGAGCGCATCAGATTAGAAATTAATAAAACCCATTAAATTTTACTAATTGACTTTGGTGGAATTTCAAGTTATAATAAATTTAAAGTTCATAACTTGGCGATTTTATGATTTGGATTATAAATTAGCTTTATAAACGTACCGATGTAGCTCAGCCCCAAAGGGGCCCCTTCGGGGCGGCAGAGCAACTTCAACCAAAGGCTGATCGGCCAATGGCCGAGTTTTGCCTGCCCGCCATGGTCCGAGCCGAAGTAACTCAGTGGTAGAGTAGCTGTTTTGTAAACAGCAAGTCGTGGGTTCAAATCCCACCTTCGGCTGAGGCGATGGTTTTGGGCAGAAGAGATTTTACCTTTGCTTGAGCCGTTATAGCTCAGCTGGTAGAGCAACTCCATGGTAAGGAGTAGGTCGTCGGTTCAAATCCGACTAACGGCTGAGGTAAGGGCGAGTTGGGCGGGTGGCAGAGTGGTCAAATGCACCAGACTGTAAATCTGGCGCCTCACGGCTCCGTAGGTTCGAATCCTACCCCGCCCAAATATCAATTTATATAAAAGATAGGTAAGATTATGGCTAAAAAATC
>DATEAH010000002.1 GCA_035288465.1 Patescibacteria group bacterium
AAAACCCCCCGCCGATGGCACCACCGGTGCTGCCAGTTCCGAATCAAAAACTTTTGATATAAATACCAGCCAGTCGAATCAAATTCAAAGCCAGGTTGATGCCGGCAGTTTAGCCTGGTATTTAGACCCGATTTTAGTTGCCAAAGACCAAGTTCCACCGACTTTTAGTATTAATAAAGATGATCAGTTTAGCCTTAAATCAAAGAGTTTTACTGAAGGAATTGCCATTGTCGAAGTGATTCATGGCACCAAAATTTATCAAATAAAATTAATCCAACCGGTTAAAAAAGGTGAAAATGGCATTTGGGTATGTGAATCTGTTAGCGCCGCCTAACCTGAAAGGCAAATATGGATTTAGAAAAGTTAAAATCAAAAAAATTTAATTTGCTCATTATTGGGCCGCCAGCCTCAGGCAAGGGCACCGAAGCTGAATTATTGGCCAAAGATTTTAACATGAGAATAATTTCTGCCGGAGATTTAATCCGAGACAAAATAAAAAGTCCCACTCCCGAAGGCCAAGAGATTAAAAAATATTATGATCGAGGTGAATTAATCCCTGAGCGCTTTACCGATCAATTAATATTAAATGATTTAAAAAAAACGCCGCAAATCCCTTTTATTTTAGATGGTTTTCCACGAAATGATGTCCAAATTAATAATTTAGAAAAATTTTTAAAAATGCTAAATTATTTCATGCCTATCGCTTTACATTTAAAAATTTCCGATGAAACTGTTTTAAAAAGAATCACCACCAGGCGTATTTGCGAAAAATGTGCCAACATTTCGTTGCCTGGAGCCAAAGGCTACAAAGAAGGAAAATGTCCAAAATGCGGCGGGAAATTAATCCAAAGACCTGATGATAACTCCAAATCAGTTAAAAAAAGACTTGAAGTTTATCACTCTCAAACGCAGCCACTTTTAGATTATTTTCAAAAATTAGGAAAATTAGTTGAAGTTGACGGCGAACCGAGCATTCCCGAGGTTTACCAAATGATTTTAGAGAGATTAAATGATTATTTTGAAAAATCGCCAACAAATCGAAACGATTAAAAAAGCCGGCTCGGTCGTCCGGGAAATTTTAGATACCTTAAAATCAAATATTAAAGTTGGTGATTTGACCTTAAAGCTGGCTGAAATTTCAAATCAGATTATTGCCAAATACCCTCAAGCTAAATCCGCATTTTTAGGTTATAACCGTTATCCTGCCTCAATCTGCGTTTCGATTAATAATGAAATTGTTCACGGCATTCCATCAGATCGAAAAATTAAAAATGGGGATTTGGTTTCAGTTGATGTTGGCATTGATTGGCAAGGTTTTAAAGCTGATGCCGCCGAAACATTTATGATCGGCGAGGTTAAATCAAAACACCAATTGTTAGTCCAAGCCACCAAAGAGGCGTTAAAAAATGCCATTGCAGTCGCTAAAAAAGGCAATTTCATCGGTGATATTAGCTATGAAATTCAAAAAACGCTTGAAAAAGCCGGTTTTTCACCAGTTAAAGAGTGTACCGGTCACGGGATTGGTCAAAATTTGCACGAAGATCCCTCAGTTCCAAATTTTGGCACGCCCAAAACCGACGCCATACTAAAAACCGGTATGGTTCTGGCAATTGAGCCGATGGCAGTTGAAAAATATAACGCCATTCGTATCAAAGCTGATAATTGGACAATTGTCACTGAAGATGGGGGATATTCAGCCCATTTTGAAAAAACTATCGCTATTACAGATGGAGAGCCCGAAATCTTAACCTAAGTTGCTCCAAAACCCTTGCATAATATCAGTTTTTATGTTAGAATATAATTTGTCGAGAAATATTTTATGGAAAAAAACAATTTGGATTCAAAAAACAAAGAAGTGCTTGAAATCGAAGGGCAAGTCTCAGAAGCGTTACCAGCCGCAAATTTTAAGGTTACCCTTGAGAATAGCCACGAAGTGATTGCCCACTTGTCAGGCAAAATGAGAATGAATTACATTCGAGTGATGCCTGGCGATAAAGTCATTGTTGAATTAACGCCTTATGATTTATCAAAAGGAAGAATCACCAAAAGATTATAGCAAGTAGTCTACGAAATACAAAATCCGCCAACGGCGGAGACATAAGTACTTAATTTTTGTATTTTCGTAACATTTTGTAGTTTGTAGATAGACTAGGAATTATTATGAAAGTTAGAGCTTCAGTCAAAAAAATGTGTTCAAAATGCAAAATAATTAAAAGAAAAAGAGTTTTAAGAGTGATTTGTGTTAATCCAAAACACAAACAAAGACAAGGCTAAGAAAAAGGCCAAGAAAGAGGTCAAATGCCCAGAATTACGGGTGTAAATATTCCTGAGAATAAACGAATTGCCACTGCCCTAACTTATATCTTTGGCATTGGAAATTCGTTGGCTTTGAAAATCTTAAAAACTGCTAATGTTAAACCAGATATCAAAACCTCAAAATTGAGCGAAACTGAATTAGATAAAATCAGAGAAGTGATTGAAAAAAATTATAAAGTTGAAGGTGATTTAAAGGTTGAAGTCGGTCAAAATATTCGACGCTTAAAAGAAATCGGCTCATATCGGGGCGAAAGACATGCCAAAAACTTGCCGGTGCGTGGCCAAAGAACCAAAACCAATGCCCGTACCAAACGCGGCAAAAAAGTTACCGTTGGTTCTGGTCGCAAGAGAGCCGCCGAAAAGACATAAAATTAATTTACCATAAATTTTGAAAATATTATTTTGAGGAAATATGGCGAAAAAAACTAAAAAAGTTGTCAAAGCTTTTAAGAAAAAAAAGAAATTAATCCGACAAGTTGCGCAAGGAATAGTCTATATTCAGTCTTCTTTTAATAATGTCATTATGACTTTAACCGATACTTCTGGAAATACCTTGGGTTGGGTTACGGCCGGTTCCTTAGGTTTTAAAGGCACCAAAAAATCCACCCCGTATACCGCTTCCCTTATTGGTAAAGCGATGTTGGAAAAAATTAAAAAATATGGAATTTCCGAATTAAAAATATTTGTTTCTGGGGTTGGCCAAGGTCGTGATGCCGCTGCCCGAGCCTTATCAAATGCAAATGTAAATATCGTTTCAATAGCTGATATTACGCCGGTGCCACATAATGGTTGCCGACCCAAAAAACCTCGTCGAGTTTAGGAGAAATAAATGCCAAAAGTTACCAATAATGTTTGTGAAAAATGTCGTCGTGCCGGCCAAAAACTCTTCTTAAAAGGGGATAAATGTTTATCACCAAAATGCCCATTTACCAGAAGATCATATGCGCCAGGCCAACATGGTCAAGTCCCGCGTCGGTTATCTGAATATGGCCGACAATTGCGTGAAAAGCAAAAAACCGCCCAAATTTATGGAATTTCCAACCAACAATTTAAAAATTATTATCAGCATGCTTTACGCAAAAAAGGTATGACCGATTTGGCATTATTGAGATTATTAGAATTAAGATTGGATAATATTGTTTTTAGATTAGGATTAGCTGATTCCAGACGGCAAGCGCGGATTTTGGTCAGAGATGGCCACCTTGAAGTTAATGGCAAAAAAGTCACTTTCCCTTCATTTCAAGTTAAAATCGGCGACAAAATTGCCCCAAATAGCGCCAGTCTCAAAAAAGTATATTTTAAAAATCGATTGGAAGTGATTTCCAAAATCAAAACCCCGGCTTGGTTAAAATTAAAAGCAGATACTATGACCGGCGAAGTTTTAAAGATTCCCGAAAGAGATGGTATCGACACTCCGATCGATGAAGATATTGTTTTGGAATTTTTCGCCAGATAATATCAATTATTAATTTATAATATTCGAAATTGTTAAAAGAAATTTGAAAAATTGAATTTGGAGGTTTCATGCAAGAAGGTATTTCTCTCCCAGAAATTGAAAAAGTAAATGAAGAAGGAAATTCGGCTAGTTTTGTAATTTCGCCTTTATATCCAGGTTATGGCGTGACCGTTGGAAATTCGCTTCGACGCGTTTTGTATTCGTCTTTGAAGGGCGCGGCAATTTATGCCCTTGAAGTTCAAAATGCGAGCCATGAATTTTCAACATTGCCCGGCGTTAAAGAAGATTTAATTCAAATCATCTTGAACCTAAAACAGGTTCGTTTAATTATCCATGAGGGCGAGGATGCGGTCTTAAAATTAAAAATCAAAGGTCCAAAAGAAGTCACGGCCGCTGATATTTCCGCCTCAGCATCAGTCGAAATCGTCAATCCCAAGCAACCCATAGCTTCCTTGAGCAAAACCGGCAAACTTGACATGGAACTAAAAGTAAATCGCGGCATGGGTTATGTGCCAACCGAAATTAAAGAAAACCGAGAATTCCCAATTGGCACTATTTCTATTGATGCGATTTATTCTCCGATCAAAAAAGTTAATTTTGATGTTGAACCTATTCGTGTCGGTGAAATGACTAACTACGATAAATTAATGCTTGACATCACTACTGACGGCACAATTAAACCAACCGAGGCTCTGACAAAAGCGGCGGCGATTTTAATTGATCATTTTAATTTAATCAAAAATTATCAAGAAAAAGCGGTTGCCAAAAAAGGCAAAGCCAAAGCAGAAGCTGATAAAAATAAAAAATTAGCTGCCAATAAAACTGATTTTAAATCACAGAAAATTGAAGAAGCTGGTTTTTCAAATCGTACCACCAATGCTTTATTGAATAATAAAGTCAAAACTGTCGCCGGATTATCCAGATTATCCTTAGAAACAATTCGAGAAATGAAAGGCATGGGCGCAAAGGGTTTTGAAGAAATTCAAGAAAAATTAACTGAATGGAATTTAATTAACTAAAAATGAAAACAGTTAAATTTTCCAGAACCAGGGAACATCGCGAATTAATGCTTCGAAACTTAGCCACTTCTTTAGTTTTATATGAAAAGATTAAAACTACTCACGCAAAGGCAAAAGCTGTTAAAATTTTGGTTGAAAAAATGATCACCAGAGCCAAGAAAAACGATTTGTCTTCATCTCGAAAATTACAAGAATTTTTTACCGATGTTAATGCAGTTAAAAAAATCCGTGAAGAATTAATTAAAACTTTTGCTAATCGGCCATCAGGGTTTATCCGCGTTGCCAGATTAGGTTTTAGAGCTGGCGATTCAGCCCCGATGTCGCAAGTTGAATTAATTATGCCACACAAAAAAGCCGTCAAAAAAGAGGCAGAAACCATAGTTTCCAAAAAAGGCAAAGTCACGATCCGTACCAAAACTTCAGGCAGTAAGGTTGAGGTCGCCGAAAAAATAGCAAAAACTAAAAAAGAAAAAATAACCAAAAAACCAGCCATTGCCATAAAAACCATCAAAAAAACCGAAGATAAAAAAGGTTGGTTGGACCGAGTTTCTGGAACTGGTTTGGGCAAAAAGTTTTCACAAGCCACCAAAAAGATTTGGACCAAACGAACCACTTCTAAATAAAAGAGATTATTATGAAAGCTATCAATAAAACTGAAAATAGAAAATGGTATCTTATTGATGCCGAAGATAAAATTTTAGGCAGAGTTGCCACCAAGATTGCCGAAATTTTGCAAGGCAAAAATAAACCAACATATGATCCAGCCACGGATTGCGGCGATTTTGTCATCGTGGTAAATTGTGAAAAAATCGAAGTCACTGGCCGTAAAAAAGAACAAAAAATTTACACCCGACATTCCGCGTATATCGGTGGCGTTAAAAAAGCTACCTTTCGCGAAATGATTGCCAGAAAACCCTCCGAAGTCATCAAATTAGCAGTTTGGGGAATGTTGCCAAAAAATAAATTAAGAAACCGCCGGATTTTAAGATTAAAAATTTATTCGGGTACCGAACATGCGCAAAAGGCGCAAAACCCAATTGAATTAAAAATCTAAAGGGAAATATGACCACATTAAAACTTAAAAAATTTCAAAAAATTTC
>DATEAH010000003.1 GCA_035288465.1 Patescibacteria group bacterium
GCCAAGTTCTATTTCATCCAAGGTTATGAAACCTGGGCAATGCCAGCTGCCAAAGTCCATGCTACCTACAAACTGCCCATGACTAAAATTGTGATTGCTTCTTGGTTAAAAAGACTGATTTTAAAGAAAACCGGTGAAAGAGTTGAAGGTCCCATTACCAATGGTATTAATCTCAAACAATTCAAAAACCCCAAAAAGATCTATCATCAACCCCGCCGTCTCTTAATGGTCTATTCTCCCCTTAAAATCAAAGGTTTCAAAGATGGCCTCAAAGCCTACCACTTAGCCAAACAACAATATCCAGACCTTAAACTGATGATTCTTTCCGCTTATCCCAAAAACTCCCAAGTCCCCAATGAAGCGACTTTCTACCATAACCCTCCCCAATCCCAACTCAAAAGAATCTATTCAAACGCCGACATCTTTGTGTCTCCTTCCCATTCCGAAGGTTGCCAACTCCCGCCCATGGAAGCTGCGGCTTGTCAAACTGCCGTTGTCGCCACCCGCGTGGGTGGTATCCCAGACTACACCCTTCCCAATCAAACCGCCTTAGTGGTTCCTCCCAAGAATCCCAAAGCCTTAGCCCGTGCCATCCTCAAACTCCTCAAAGATGAACCACTCTTAAAAGACATCTCTAAAGCTGGCTACCAACACATCAAACAATACAGTTGGGGTAAAGCAACCAGGAAGTTAGAAAAGGTATTTAAGGAAAATTTATCAAATGGCAAAATTTAAAAATAAAGAACAAATTATTAATCTCACAATTGCGGTTTTAGCAACCTCGGCAATACTAATTAGTTATTGGTTTTGCCAATCAGTTTTGAAACTTTCCAGTTCTCAAACCTTGATTATTTTAGTGATTGAATATTTTATTTTAATGCTGGGATTGCTTTTTGCCCAAAAACCAAGTTTGGGGGTTTTAGTGTTGATAGCGGTGCTGCCATTTGAGCGTTTACCTTCTCTGGAAATTGCCGGCTATACGGTTAAAATTAATCAACTAATTATTGCGGCGACGGGCTTGGCGTATTTGATTTTTATCATTAGAAATAAATCTTTTAAACTCAGAGCGCCTGAGATTTTTTGGTGGCTGATGCTTTTTTTAGTCAGCTTGATGGTGTCAGCCGTTGGCGCAGAAAATTTAACTCGAACGGCGCTCGTTTTTGGTTTTACGCTTTTGGCGATTTCGGGATATTTTTTAATTGTACAATTAATCGATAACATCAAAAAACTAAAACTTGCCCTCAATATCATTTTCGGCGTTATCGTGGTAATTTCACTTTTTGGCTTATACCAATATTTGGGCGATAAATATGGGCTATCTACCAGCTGGACTGGTTTGCGCCTTGAATATACTCATTTAGTCTTAAGTTTCCCCAGAATTCAGGCGACATTTATTGAACCTTTATTTTTTGCAAATTATTTAATCTTTTCCTTGAGTATTACCGCAGTTTTGTTTGTGTCTGATCAAATTAAAATGAAATGGTATTTTTTAGCGATTTTTTTTGTGATTCTGTTAACTGATTTTTTGCTCACTTCAAGCCGAGGCGCCGCGATCGGTTTGGCAGCGAGTTTTTTGCTAATTTTAATCTTTAAGCTAAAATCTTTTTGGTCAATTAAAAAACTCATTTTTATTATTTCAGTTTTTGCCATCACCTCAGGCTCGGTCTTAATTTTATTAGGACCAGCCGCCAAGCAATTTTTTGTCCATAGCCAAGCGCCGATTAAAAGCACAAATGAACCATCTTCGCAAGAAAGACTTTCTAATTATCAGCTCGCCCGTAAAGCTTTCCTGGAACATCCAATTATTGGTCTTGGTCTGGGAAATTTCGGGACTTATTATAATCAACAAACTAAAACTACGGCTCCGACCTGGCGGATAGTCAATAATCAATATCTGGAAATATTAGCTGAAACCGGGACAATTGGTTTTTTGGCATTTGCAGGTTTGCTTGTGGTGATATTTATTAAATCTTTTCAGGCATATTTTATCAGCAAAGATAAATGGCTTAAAGCGGTTATTTTAGGTGCTATTTGTGGTTTTATGGGCATTTTGGTGCAATTTAATTTCTTTTCGACTTTATATATAATTTATATTTGGGCTTTTCTCGGTTTTTTAGTGGCGGCCCAAAAAATTGCCAACCTGCAAAAATCATCTTGATTATTGAGGATTAATGAAATTAAAAACCGCTAAACGCTTAATTTGTCCAGCCTGTGGCTTAGATAAATTAAAAGTTTTAATTCAAAAACAAGATTTAAGAGAAATTAGAATCGCAAAAATTGTTTGTCCAAAATGCGGTAAAAGTTATCATATTAATCAAGGGATTGCTGATTTTTTGATCAAACCCAGTCAGGGGATTGTTAAAGAAAAAAAGGGCTTAAAAAAGATTGCTGCAGTAATCAAAGCTAAAAAATGGCTCGCAGATCCTGAATTTATTAAATTGCCAAAGATTAAAAAAAGGAAAAATATTGGCAAGATACGGCGGCAAATTACGATCAGGTGATTGGACCAATCAAATTTACAGCCCACGACCAAATTTTAGAATTAGGCGCGGGAATTTGTTGGTTGTCGGCGCTTTTGGCCCAAAAAAGCCAGCAGGTGATAGCTTTTGATATTTCGAGGGTTAAATATCAAGGCTTGGAAACAGCAGAAATAATTTTTAAATACTTGCCAAAAATTTTCTTTGAGCGAATTTTGGGCAATATGCAAGCTTTGCCATTTAAAAATAACTCTTTTGATTATGTTATCGTCTCAGCTTCTTTGCACCACGCTGATGATTTAGCGACAACATTTGCAAGAAATTAGTCGGGTTTTAAGAAAAAATGGCCAGCTGATGGTGATTAATGAACCGGTGCGTGGCTGGTTAAGATGGCGGCAAAACTTTGGCGCTAAAGAGAAAAAATTATATGGTGTCAATGAACATCTTTATTCCTAATTATATATGGGATAATGTTTTGTGGGAAAACGGCTTTGTTCCAAAAATATTTTTTCCAGATTCAACAAGACTAAAATTAAACCAGCTCCGAAATAGTCAAAAACTAATTCACAAAATCATTTCTTATTTTTGGCAAAATAAATTCATTCAAAAATTAATTAGCCGAACTGGCCTGGCAATAACGATGACTTTGCTTGGCTTGCCATTAAATTTAATCGCCCGCAAAAAATCAACCATGCGACATTTTTGATATGGGCACGGCATGATATAATAAAAAGCAGTCCCTGAACCTATTCTATCTTTTTGGGACATGATTGTGCGTATCATATTATAAGGAGAAAAAATAACCATTGGACAAATTGCACGAAAATTATTTGGGAAATATTTCCATATCTTTGGACGAATTTATCGATCAATTTTTGTTGATTTAAATGCCGTGGCGTATTCAATTTCGCCTCATATCCACCAAAAAGCAACAATTGTTGATGTGGGAGGAGGTGATGGCGAACCGCTGAATTATTTGTTATCGCTAAGACCTGATATTAAAGTGATCTTGATTGATCCAAGCCCAGGTATCGGTAATCTGGTCAAGAAAGAATATTTGCCCAGAGTCGAACTGTACCCCAAAACTTACATGGCTGAGTTTAAAATTAAAGATAAACTCAAACCTTATGTTATCTTGATTAGCGATGTAATTCACCATATTCCCCAAAAAGCGCGAAAAGAATTTTTTTCCGAACTAAAAACGATGGTTGGTGACCAAAATGAGGTGAGAATAATTATCAAGGATATTGAACCAGGTTTTTTCAGATCGTCCTTGAGTCGCCTCGCCGACCGGTATATTAGCGGGGATAAGAAAATGTCACTTATCGGACGTCGAAATATTTCCAAAATAATGTTGAAAACTTTTGGGAAGAATATCACGATGAAAGAAACAACCCTTTTTAAAATAGACAAGCCGAATTATGCCTTAGTATTTATCTGCAAACGAATCTAGAGTATTTTATGATATGTTATTGATTTTAACAAGATAATCAGCTATAATGCAGGCACCATGTTTATCATTTATAATTTATATAATTTAGGTCTCAGCCTATTATTTTTTTTGATCAGTTTTGGGGTAGGCAAAAAAATTCTCAACCGGTTTAAATTTAGTTTTAAATCGCTTTTGGAAAATTGGTTGTTTTCAACCGGATTAGGTTTAGGGTTGATCGGGATTCTAATTTTTGTTATTGGCTCAGTTTCTCTATTATATAAACCGGTGATTTGGGGGTTGACCGCGGTTTTGCTAATTTGGACATTTGGGGAAATCTGGACCTTTTTAAAATCGATCCCTTATCGAAAAATTAAGTTGCCAAAAAATGTCTTTGGTTTGTTTATTGCTCTTGGCTTTGTTTTTTTGGTTTTTTATTATTTAATGGGCGCTTTGGGCCCGGAAAAAAATTTTGATGCTTTATGGTATCATTTAACTGAGCCTAAGTTATATTTGCAAAATCATCAAATTAGATTTATTAATTGGGGTTGGTTTAATTTAACCTCGGCTTTTCCACGCTTAGTGGAATCATTATATGTTTGGGGAATGGCTTTTACCAAGACTGAAACTATTGCCAAGTTAATTCATTTTAGTTTTGGAATTATGGCCACGCTGACAATTTATGCAATTGGCAAAAGATTTTTCCAGCCTAAAATTGGTTTGTTGGCAAGCTTGATGTTTTATTCTTTGGCAGGAGTTGGTTTTGCTTCGCAAACTGCTTATGTTGATTTAGCAGCGGCCTTTTTCGGTTTAATGACTTTTCTGGCTTTTTATTGCTGGCTGGAAAAATCCAAAGATAAAAAATGGTTAATAATTTCGGCAGTATTTTTAGGATTTTGGTATGGCGTAAAAATATACGGCGTGATCACTTTGTCAATTTTAAGTTTCTTGATCTTGTGGCAAAAAGAACCACGTTTGAAAAATTTCTTGATTTTTGCTGGGACTTTTTTAATTATTTCTTCGCCTTGGTGGTTAGCCGCTTTAATTCAAACCGGCAACCCGATTTATCCAATTTTATCAGTTTCGCCGGATTGGGAACATGCCGAAGCTGGGACAAGCATGGTGAATTGGTTTTTGAGCGGGGCGGTTAAAACTTTGCCAGCTTTAATTTGGCGGACTCTAACCCAAGAAATCGCTTTTTTGGCTTTGATAATTCCGGCGTTATTTTATTGGAAAAAAATGCCAGCTTTGGTTAAAACGACCTTAATTGTAACCGTGCTTTGGTTCTGGGGCTGGTCCTTTATTCCAGTTCGCGATCCGCGCTATTTTATGGCCGCCGCAGGCTTGGGCTTGTTGGTAGTAGCTTGGTTCGTCTTTGAGATTAAAAATGGTTATTTAAAATGGACAGCCTGGATTGTCTTGATTTTAATTTTATATAGCAATCTTCTTTTGCAAAAACAAAATTCACTATTATTTTGGCCGGTCTTTTTTGGCCAAGAAAAAAGAGCCGATTTTATCGCCCGGGTAGTAGAACCGGATCCATGGCAATTTTACGATTCCAAACATTTTGTCCGCCAAAATTTACCGACCGGTCAAAAAGCTTTGGTTTTTAATGTTTTTTGTCCATTTTATATTGATTTTCCTTATTTTGACGCTTTTCAGCTCAAAAACCAAATTGGGGCGGTTAATTCTCAAGAGCTGAAAAAAGAATTAAAAAAGCAAAACATCAATTTTGTGGTGATGAAAACTACGGCGACTTTTATCACCAATGAGCCAAATTTTCATGGCTTATTAAAAATGATTTTGAAAAATGAAAATAACCGGGATAAAATATTAGCAGATCCAAATTTCAGCCAAGATTTTACTAAAGTTTATGAACAAACTTTTTCTGCCGGCGGTTGGCAGGTTTATAAAATTAATTAATAATATTGTGAGACGTAAGTTATAAAATGAAGACGTTGAGAGCAAGTATCATTATTGTCAGTTACAACGCCAAAAATGACTTAGCAGTATGTCTGAGAACGATTTTTGAATTTACAAAAACTAATTTTGAAATTATCGTGGTTGACAATGCTTCGACGGATGGCAGTGGCGAAATGGTGGCGAAAAAATTTCCCAAAGTTAAATTAATCGAAAACCGCCAAAATCTCGGATTTGCTCAGGCAAATAATCTGGGGGCTAAAATTGCTCAGAGCGATTATTTGGTTTTGTTAAATCAGGATACTTTAGTGAGCCGGGACTGGCTTTTAGAATTATTGGCGCCATTTTGCCAGGATAAAAAAATTGGAATTGTTCAGCCAAAAATTAAAATCTATCGAAAAAATCAAATTAATTCAACTGGTTCCCTGACCCATTTTCTGGGTTTTACTTGGGCGGGAAATTGTTTTGAGCCTGATTGTGGCTTTGAAAAAAATGCCGAAATCTTTAGCGCCTCTGGCTGTGTTTTGGCAATTAGGCGAAAGTTGTGGCAAAAATTAGGCGGTTTCGATCAAGATTATTTTATGTATTTAGAGGATGTGGATTTAGGCTGGCGGACGAGATTATTAGGCTATAAAATTATTTTTGCGCCAAAATCGATAATATATCATAAATATCATTTTTCAAAAGGCGACTATAAGTATTTTTATTTGGAAAAAAATCGATTGGCGACCTTATTTAAAAATTACTCAAGTGTGAGTTTGTTAATATTTTCGCCAGCAATCATTTTGAGCGAATTTATACTCCTATTATACTTTATTCCTAAAGGAAAATTAAAAATCAAACTTCGCGGCTTGGCGGCCTTTTTTGCGAGTTTGCCAAAAATTTGGCAGAAAAGAAAGAAGATTCAAAAAACGAGAAAAATTTCTGACCAAAAAATATTTTCGCAATTTTCCACCACCCGCCAACTTTTTCGGGCCGTAAAAAAAACTGGACTTTAGTGTAAGTTAACAACCCTAAGGTTCATGAGCTCAATATTATAATAGACCAAAAAAGCTGCACTAATCATAATTACCAAAATTGTACTTAATTTAATTAGGGCTTGGAACCAATTTTTTTGTTGCCGGGCAAATTTCCAAGTTAGGGCAAAAATAAAGGCTAAGGTGGCGAGAAAATATAAGGGCAATAAAATTAGCCAAGAAATTTTTTTGAAAAAGAAAGGTTTGAGTTGGCTGAAGCGGTTTAAAAGGGTGTTGGTGAATTGGCCATAATTTTCTTTATAGTAAATTTTAAAAACCATATCAAGATTAGTTTTTTTGCCCTTTAAAATCAAATTGCCGTTTTCATAATTTGCATCAAGCTTTAAGGTTGAAACGGCGTTGCCGGGAAATGAAGTTGGTGATTCTAAATAAAAATAATAATCTTTGTTGGCGGAATCTAAAATTGGCTTAAAACGGAAGTTGATAAAGGCCATGTCATGGATATTTTGGGCGTTAAAATTGCCTGACCTTAAATCGATTTTTGAGCTGGTACTTTCGCGCAAATGAAAAATAATTTCCTGATTATTAAGACGAGGGTAGGTAGCAAATAAAACTGAGATTTGAGCCAAATTATTATTATCAGCGTGAAAGGTTTGGCCAAAAGTATTAAGGCCCCTAATTTCTCCCAGGGCTGGTTTTTTTCTCTCGACTGATCTTGAAAAGCCATTAATTTGGTTGAATTGTAAATAGTCATTATTAAATAAAAAACCGAGAGAAATAATTAACAAAAAAATTGAAAAAAGAGTCCCAAAAATTATGGCAATAATTTTTTTAGAAAATTGTGAATCGATTTTTTTTATCATAAATAATACCTGGGAATTATATATTGGAATAGACAAATAAAGTTATAAAAAATTATGCCTAAGCTTAAAAATAGATATAAAGATGGGTGATATTTTTTGGGCAGCCATGTTTGGATCCCAATGATAAAAAAAATGGCTAAAATTCCCAAAACCGGAAAATAATATCGGCCCTGTGCTGGAAAAATATATTTAGCAGTTGTAACTAAACGATTGTAAAATAAATAAACATAAAATAAATCTAAAATAATTAAATTTGCTGCTAAAAAAATATATAAATAGAGATTTTTGATAAACGGATTGTTGGTTTTAATTTTTTTAACACACTTTTTATAAAGGCTGGTGACAAAATAAATAATTGTACCCACAAAACTTAATTTAACCAACCAGTTCAAGCTATTTTGATAAATATTATCAACAACATTATTCGTCCAAGCAAATTGTGCCCAAAAATAACCCAGCACAAATCTTAGTCTGGTGCCATAAATAAATTTAAGATATTCCCAAATTGATAAATGAGCAAATTGTGTATCAGTTGTTCCAGAAGCTTGATATCCAAACCAGCCATGGTAAATAATTTTATTTCGAATAAGCCACCAGCCAGTAGTCAAAAAAATAATTCCCAAAGCAATGGCTAAATATTTGAGGGAATTTTTAAAATTATTTCTTTTTCTGACAAAATTTATTAAATAAATAAAAATTAAAATTGGAATCATAATAGCGGCTTGTGGTTTTGCCAAAATTCCGAGCGAAGTAGCGATCCCAATCCATAACGCGGACTTAGTCGAACTCTGGGATTTTAGTTCACGAATTCCTAAATAGGTTAACCAAACAAAGGCAAGATTTAATAAGTTATCATTATTAATAGTTGAGGACATTAAGGTAAAAAGTGGCTGAAATGAAACTAAAGTCGCAACTGTAAATGAAAATAATTTATTTTCAGAAACTTCAAAAGCAATTTTATAACTTAACCAAACCGTTAGAATGCCCAGAAAGATTAATAATATCCGAATTGCGAAAAATCTCACCAAAAAATTGGTAGAATAAAATATCTTATAGATTCCCGCCCCCATTAAATAATAAAGTGGAGGATATGATTGGGCAGAAAAAGCTGTGATTGGTGAGGCGGGAGCGCGGTTTATATTTTGATTTAGAAGATTTTCTCCAATTCCAGTTTGAGTTTGTGAAAATTTCGGAGTTTGTCTTATCGGCGCGTTTGAAATAAGCTTATTGACAATTTGATCTTCTTGAGAAGTAAAAAGTTTATCTTGCGGTGGGAGTGTGTTTTTTTCGGCAATATATTCAATATATTTATAATGATAATTTTCATCCCAACCTTGCCAAACTGGAACCAAACCAGCCCAAACAACACCCTTGATAATTATTAAAAACAATAATATCGACAATAGTTTATTGCTGGTTATTTTTTGCCAAATTAATATTAAAATTTTTCTAATTATTTTCATGTCTTTTTGGGTTTGTAGTTGGAATTTAACAAAAGATGACTAAATATTGGTCCCAAGGTAAATAGAATTATCATCGCAATGGCACGTTCAGCCACGGCTACTATTATTGCTTCGGCTGAGGTGACGTTGATAATTCGAGCTGATATTATCACCAAAGCTTCTTTGATGCCTAAGGCGCCAGGAGTCAGATTAATCAAAACCGAAAGTGCGGCCACGGTGCTAATGAAAATAGCTTTAAAATAAGTGATGTCAATATGAAAGACACGAAAACCAAGATAGTAAATCATTGAACTTAAAAACATATTGAGCAAGGAAAAACCTGAAAGTAATAAAACTAATTTATAATTTTTTCTAATTTTGTGCCAGCAATTTATGGCTAAAATAAATTTTTGAAGCCAGCGATTTTTGGAGGGTTTGAAGTTTGGTGAAAGAATGATTATCGCGGTACAAAAAACAAAAATTCCACCGAAAAGTAAGCTAATAGGTAAATTAAAGATACGATCAGACAAATAAAATTTCAGTAAGATTAAACCGGTGACAAGGGAATTTACGAAAAAGACAATAATATAATTTGCCGCCAAGGTACCGACAAACTCGGAATAGCTAAATTGATAATGCTTTTTTAAATAAAGAGCCCGGATAGCCATGCCACCGTATAAAAAAGTTAGATAATTAGTCATGCTGCTTATGATTGCGAGACCAAAATGTTCGAGAAAGCTTAATTTAATTTTGAATTCAAGCATCGTAAAATATAGAAAAAAGCCGATCGAAACAAAGACCATTAAATACATGATGATTAAAATAGCCAAATATGGCCAAGAGATAGACAAGAGAGGCGTAAAATCTGCCCGATGCTTAAAAACATAATAAGCCAACCAGGTGATTAAACCTGCCAAAACCATAAACGATAAAATTTTTTTATTTTTCATTTAGTTTCCTAAATATTAAACCATTTTTGTGGTTTATTTTTTGGTTGCTTGGCAAAATAGGATAGCCCCTTTTTCATTTTTGGTGGCTTTTTTTCTGGCAATCAAGTATAAAAATGGGAAAATTATCAATCTTTTCAGTTGGCTTCGGGTGGTATAGAAAGAATGAATTTTGTCTTGGGTGTCTACATAAAATAAATCATTAATTTTAAAACCCAAAGGGGTAAGAAGCTTCGTCATTTGAGATTTTGAATAACCTGTTCTGACATGACCAATTTCTTTTTCCCTTTTTTCAACAATTTCTCGATAAATACTTGGAACACTTAAAATCAAAAATCCTGACTGTCGCAACATTGAATTAAGTTTTTTAATAAATTTAGAATCATTTTGAATGTGTTCGATGATGTCTAAAGCAATAATACCGTCAAAATAATAATGATATTCTAATTTATTAACATCACTGGCGATAAACTTTGCTTTTAGTTGATGGATTTTGGCTATTTTTTGCGCTTGCCTCATCCTATTTTTTAAATCGACGCCAACCACATTTGCACCTTTTTCGGCTAAGATTAAGGCAAAATCTCCGATGGTGCAACCAACATCTAAAATTCTTTTACCTCGAATTTTATTCGGCAATAATTCCTTCGTGAATTTATATCTCAGTCTTTTGGCGAGCAAGGGTAATCCGAAAAGCCATAAATATAGAATAATCAACCATTTATTTTTCGGTTTTTTGATGATTTGCAAATATAATTTATTAATAATCTTCATCTTGTTTTCCAAGCCTTAATCGCCAGAAAAGCGGCATGTCTAGGATTGATTTTACCAAAGCTCGTCGGAAATGGATAGTAGCCAGAACCTAAAATTTTTTCAATTTTAAAACCTTTCTCTGTGCAAAATTCTTTTAAGCCCTGGTATGAAAAAACCCGTTGATGTTGCCATGATTGAGGAAAGGGCATAATTTGATTTTTATGAGGGGCTAAGGGATTTCCTATCGAAAATTTATTTGAGCTGATATTGGTGAGGGAAAATGGCTGCCAACCAAACATTAAAGCGAATATATTATGCCAACTTGCCAAATTTTCGGTACAAATGATGGCATATCCGCCCTTTTTTAAAATCCGGTGAATTTCTCCCAAAAAGGCGTCGGTGTTAGTTAGGTGCTCAATGACTTGATTTGCCAAAACGATATCAAAAGAATGCGCCGGAAAGGGGATTTTTGAATTCAAATCGCCCTTTTTGACGATAATTTTTCTTTTCTCGGCTTTTTTGATTTGGGAATTGATAATTTCCACGCCCCAGTTTTTTTTCGTGCCAATTTTTTTAGCCACTAATTTGGTAAATTTACCATCATCGCAACCCAAGTCTAAAAATTTCGCTTGGGGATTTTTTTGGGCTAAACGCAAAATATCATTTTCGTAACTCTTTTTAGCTTTTCGCCGCAGGCTTAGAAACAATTTTTTAATCATTTAATATTTCCTAAATAATTTTAATAAGATGCCCTTTAAGACGCCGGCGCCAAAAACACTCGTGATAATTGGTAAATAATACACTGAAAATATTAATTCTTTGGGATTATTTGAAATTAAGATGGCGATTAATAATAATATCATAAGCCACGAGGCAATTAAATATAAAAACCATAAAGGTTTAATCGCTAATATCAACAAAGCAGAAATTATTATAATAATAAAGAGCCAAAATAAATAATAAAATCTTCGGCTAGGCTGAAAATAATAATCCGTAAAACGGGGTGCGCGCTCAAAAAGGTGTTTAATTTGCTGTTTTACGTTTGACCTAAGATGATAAACTGGCTTAATCTTTGAGGTTTTTAATATTTTTTTCTTTTTAATAATATTCCAGAATAGCCTAACGTCGTCGGAACTGAATTTTGATAATTTTTTAGGTTGAGAGTCTATGAATAATTTTCTATTACAAAAAAAAATGGCGGTACCTTTGGGAACTTGATCGAAATTTTTCTTGCCAATTATTTCAGATTTAAGATTTTTTTTAAAATATTTCTTACCAAAAATTTTTTGGCGAATTAAGATCAAAACTTGATTATACGGATCAATTTTTCCTTTAATGGTGACATGGCCAATTAAGGGTTGATAATTAATTTGGCCAAGGGTTATTAAGGTATTTTTGTCTAAAATTCGGCGCACATCGACAAATAAAAGATTTCTAAAATTTGCAGCCTCAGCGCCTTTTAGCCGAGTTTTAAGTCGGCCTTGGTTTTTTCTGAGATTTATAATTTTGACCGGAAATTTTTTTATCACCTTTAGGGTATTATCTTTCGAGCCATCGTTGACGACAATGATCTCAAAATTTTTTTTAGGATAATTTTGTTTTAAAATTGCTTTCAGGCACCTAGCAATGACTTTTTCTTCATTGTAAACCGGGACAATGACAGAAATTTTCATTTGGCCGCCTTTTTCATCGTCACCACAAAATAACTGCCAAAATATTTTAATAGTGAATCAGCCAGTTTTTTTTCTAGAAATCGGTAAATTGGCGCTAAGACTGGGACGCGGAAGAAAAAATTAAAAGGCGTGATAATTCTAATGCCGCGAACCTTTTCTATTTTAACATTTTTGGGCAAATATGATTTGATTTTTTTCAAGCTGTCGTAGCGAATGTAAACATTGTCGCGAACCATAAAATGTTGAATAAAATTAGTCACAAATTTAAGACTATAAGGATTATAAAATTCTAAAACCACATAACCGCCATTTTTAGTGACTCGGCTGATTTCCAAGATCGCTTTTTTTATTTCTGGAACATGGGCTAAAACCTTAAAAGAATAGCTGATATCAAATGTTTGGTTAGGAAATGGAATTTGGGTGGCTGAACCTGTTTGAGCTTTGAGTTTTTTGCGTTTAGAAACAGCCACCATGCCAGGTGATAAATCGATGCCAAAAGCCTGTTTGGTTTTTTGATCCGCCATTTTGAGGATAATCCCGGTCCCACAGCCGATTTCTAAACTCTTTTTAGCTTTTAGAAAAGGCTGGATGGTTTCAAATTCTAAATCATTAATCACGGAATAATATTTACCGGTTCGTTCTTGGTCATAGCTGTGAGAATAATCATCGTAATAATTTTGGATTTTTTGCTTTTTTTGTAGATTATTTTCAACGGCTGTTAAATATCCTAAAATTAGCTTTTTCATATCAAAATTATCTTGAATCGTTTTTCGAGCCGCGATTCCTAGTTTTTTGATTTGGCTGGGATTTTTAGCTAAAAATTGAATCTGTCTTTTTAGGCCTTTTTCGTCTTTATAGAGTAAACCATTTTTTTGATTTTTGATAAGGCTGGAAAAAGCGGCGGTATTTGAGGCGATTACCGGGATGGCATTAGCCATGGCTTCTAAGGCAATATTGGAAAAACCGAGCACGGTTTTGGCAGATTTATAAGGCAGAACCACAAAATGACATTTTTTTAATTCCTCGAGTAGTTTTTCTTTTTTTAAATAGCCTAAAAATTTAATATTTTTATTTGATTTTACCGCAGATTTTACCTCGTCTTTTAAGGGACCATCTCCGGCTATAATGAGTTGAACTTTGGGCATATTTAATTCTTTAAAGGTTTGAATCAGCAAACCTATGCCTTTGAGCGGAGTAAGGTGGGAAAAGTAGCCGATTTTAATTTGCGAAAAATCTAGCTCTTTTTGTCCTGGGGGGTGATTTAAATTTAATCCTGGGGTCAGAGTTTGAGCTTTTAAGCCTTTATTGTTTAAAGTTTTAGTAATTTGTGGGTGAGTCGCATATATGGCGTCGTATTGTTGCCAAACCTTTTTGGTTAAAGGTAAAAGCCGATGAGTAAAATGAGTTCCTTGTTGAATAATAACTGGGGCCTTAGTTTTTAATTTAATGGGCAAAAAATACCAAGGAGTAATATTTGGATTGTGAACGCCGGATAAAATCCAGACCAAATCTGGATTAATTTTATTAATAATTTTGGCAGAAGATCTCGGGAAATTACCAGTAGTTTTAAAGATTTTAAAACCAGATTTCAAAATCTGGTTTGGTTCATGCTCGGTTTTTTTGGCGGAAATGACAGAAATTTCCGCTTTTTTAGCCAAGGATTCAGCTAAAGTGTAGGCAAAATCTGAGAGCCCGGAAACTCTTTTTGAAGGATAAAAATATTTACAAACAAGAGTAATTTTCATTTAACTCTTTTCTGCAATCAAACAAATTCTTCTTTGAAAAAATGGTTTAAAATATGGAATTTTCATCATCAGTTTTTCAAGTGTCGAAAAAACCGGAAAATGAGATGACTTGTAGAATAATTTATTAATTATAAAATTTAATTTTAATAATTCTTTTTTCAAGTCACCGGGACTCATTACGTTTACGTGGGTTGGATCTTCTTTTAAAAGAAGATTTTTTTTTCTCATCTTTTCAAATAAATGGTTTTTATTGGGAGTATAAATTATTAATTTACCGTCTTTTTTCAATAAACGCCCGCATTCTTTAAGGGTTTGTCTAAAAGTATGTTTGGTAAGATGTTCGACTAAATCGGCTAAAATTATTTTATCAAATTTTTGATCTGCAAAGGGTTGTTTATGAGCCGGGCATTGAATAAATTTAATATTACTAATTTTTCGTTTTTTTGCCTCATTAATACAGTTGTAAATAGCTATTTTAGATAAATCGGTGCCAATTACTTTTGCACTATAACGGGCGCATTCAAAAGCAAAGGTGCCATTTGCGGTTCCGATGTCTAAAATTTTTTCATCAGTCGAAATCGGCAGAATCATTTCCATAACATTTTTAATTTTATTGAGATAATGTTTTGCACTTTTATTTTTTTTGTTAAGGGCATTATTAAAATATTGTTGGCTGTATTCTCGACCCGAAATTTTTTCGATCAAAAAATTATTTTTTAAATAGTCAACAATGATTTGACTAGGATTGGCGGGAATATTTTTAGGTTTGAATTTTAATTGCTGATAATTATCTAAAAAATAATTTATAAGCCGGATTTTATATTTGGATAAAACGACATTTTTCCCTAAGCCTTCTTTACGTTCAGTGGCCTTTCTAAGTAACAAACAGGGTTTGCCCAAATAATAACACTCCTCTTGATTCGAGCCGCCGTCAGTCATAATAAATTCAGCATGATCTAACAATTTGATGAATTGAAAGTAATCATAGCGGGGGCGAAGCTCAATATTTTCGTTTTTCGCTAAGCGCGACCAAAAACCAAATTTTTTTAAATTTTTTTTGGTGGGCGGATGTAAAATTACTAAGACTTTAATTTTTAGAGAAGCTTTTTCAATAATTTCGATGACTTTTTCGAAGCTATTTCTATTAAAAATATTTTCAAAACGATGCGTTGAAACGATCGCAAATTTTTCCTTAGGAATATCAACCTTAATGTGATGTTCGTTTTTCAACGCTAATCTTAAAGCATCTAATAAGGTATTGCCATGGGTATTAATTTTGATGCCTCGATATTTTTTAAGATTTTTATAAGACCAGTTATCCGGACAAAAAAAGACATTTGACATCCGAAATACGAGCAAGCGGGTCAATTCCTCGGGAAAAGGATGCCAAAGATTAAAAGACCGCAAGCCAGATTCTAAATGCCCAACTTTTAATTTGGCAATTTTAGCCATGGCTGCGCCCAAAAAAGTGGAGAAGGTATCACCATGCACCAAAACAATTCCAGACCGATCGTTTCGAAAAATTTGTTTTTTATGGAGAATGGTTTTGGCTAAAATTTTTATCGACCAGGTAATCATTTTGGGAATCGAGGTAATATCCGGTCCGTGGTATAAAACTACATCAGGATTTTTTAGGTTAAAAATTTTTCTTAAATTTGAGATTGTTTCTTGATGTTGACCGGTAAAAATAAAATTAAAAGGAATTTTCCTTTTTTTTAGCTCCACCATCACCGGAGCAGTTTTAATCAATTGTGCTTTGGTACCAACCACAAAATGAATCATTATTTAAAATATCTTTTTTTCTCAAAATATAGTATTTTTTCTTGGTTTAATCTTAATCTAAACAGCATTTCCGCTATTAGGGCTAAAACAATTAATAGAAAGCCGACGATCATTAATAACATTGAAACATAGACATAACTAACATAAGGTGAAACATGATGAGTAATGAGCCAGCGAATAAAAATAGACAAACCGCCCAAAAATCCAGGTAAAAATAAAACCATACCTACACAACCAAAGAATTTTAAGGGTTGGTAGTCTCGAAAGCTTCTGAGAATGATTTTAAAAACTTGCCAGCCGTAGTTAAAAAGATTTTTGGCAATTCGAGATTTACGGTTTTTAAAATATTTAACCGCGATTAGGACTTCGCCAATTTCTAAATCTTTAGCGGCCAAATCTAAAAACATTTCTTGGGTGTAAGTAAATTTACCAAATAAATTTAAATTTAACAAGGCTTCGCGAGAAAAGGCGCGAAAACCGCAAGAAACATCATAGACTCGTTTTTTGATTGCCCAACTAATAAATTTAGCTAAAATTTTATTGCCGAGCAATTTTGCGCCTGATAAATTTTTAATTTTGCGATTGTCAATAAATCTCGAACCAGTCACGAAATCTGCTTGGCGGTCTAAAATTGGCTGGATTAGCCGGGGGATATCTGAGGTGGAAAACTGGCCATCCGCATCAATATTCACCATAATATCCGCTTTTAATTTTAAGGCTTGATTGATGGCGGTACGCATTGCTTTTCCGACACCAAGATTTTTAGGGTGAGAAACCACATAATCGGCGCCGGCTTTTTTAGCCACCTGAACCGTTTTGTCGGTTGAGCCGTCGTCAATAACCATCACTTGAACCTGATTAATGCCTTTAATTTTTCTGGGAATTTGGGAAATGACTTTGGCAATATTTTCCGCTTCGTTTAAAGCGGGAATATTTACAATTAATTTCATAATTATCGTCCAATTCCTTTATATGGAATACCTAATTGTTGAATTTTGTTTTTGCCTAAACTGTTTTTGCCATCAACGATCGCAATAATTTTGTTTCTTTGCCAGGTTTCAGGTTTAATGTTGATAAATTCATCGTGATCAGTGGCTAAAATTACAGCTTGGCTTTTTTTTAAAATTTCTGCCAAACTTTTGCAGGTGGAAATTTCCGGCACATATGGATCAAAAGTTTCAAAACGAATCTTTTTTTGTTTTAAAATTTGGACAATTTTTAACGCCGGGCTTTGTCTTAAATCACCGACACCTTTTTTATAAGATAAGCCTAAAACGCCGACTTTTACTTGATTTAATTTTTTATTTTGTTTTTTGAGTAAAATTGAAAGTTGTTGAACTGTGTAACTAGGCATAGAATTGTTAATTTTTCGAGCCAGTTTCAAAAAGCGATGGTTAAAGCCGACTTTAGCCGCTTTTTGAATTAAATAATATGGGTCAACGCCAATGCAATGGCCACCTACTCCACAAGAGGGATAATGAGGCAAGAAAGCAAAGGGTTTGGTTGAGGCGCCTTTAATAACTTCTAAGACATCAATGCCCAAAGTGTCAAAAGAACGCGCCAATTCATTGACATAAGCGATATTGATATCACGAAAAGTATTTTCAACGATTTTGGTCGCTTCAGCTTCTTTAATGCCCTTGGTTTTATAAATTTGGGCGGAAATAATATTGGAATAAAATTTATAGGCTAAGTCGCGGCTTTTGGTGTTAATGCCACCAACAACTCGGGGGATATTATGAATCGTCCATTTGGTATTGCCCGGATCAATTCTTTCTGGACAATGGGCATAATAAAAATCTTCGCCAACTTTATATCCAGAACTCTCTATTATAGGAATGATAACTTCTTCGGAGGCGCCAGGGTTGACGGTTGATTCCAAGATTATTAATTGTTTTGGCTGGAGGTGTTTGGCGATACTTTTAGAAACGTTTTTAAGCGGGGTGAGGTTTGGGGTGTAATCTATATAAACTGGAGTCGGCACAGAAATGATAATAATATTGGCTTTTTCCAAAACCTCGTCATCGGTGGTGGTTTCGAAATTTTGGTTTTTAAATTTTTTTTCAAGATTTTGGGTTTTTTCGGGATCAATATCAAAACCGATCAGGTGATACTTCTTATTTTTAATGATAGCTTCGGTTAATGCAGAACCGACATAACCTAAGCCCATAATGACGACATTTTGTCGTTTTTTGGAAATTTGCTTCATTCTACCCCTAAAAGATTATTATATATCAAATTCAGAATATTTCAACTTTTTAAAATTTATGCTATAATGTGAGGACTTGTTGAGTGGATGGGAAAAAATGAAGAATGAAAAAATATTAGTCTTGGTGCCAGCCTATAATGAGGCAGAAAATATCAGGGGCGTGATTTTGGATGTGCAAAAAAATTTGGGGCGAGTCGATATTTTAGTGGTGAATGATGGTTCAACCGATAATACTTTAACGCAAGTTCGAAAAACAAAAGCCATTGTTTTGAACTTGAGCCAAAATTTAGGCATTGGCGGTTCGGTCCAAGCTGGATTATTGTATGCCGTAGAAAATGATTATGATTTAGTTTTACGTTTAGACGGCGACGGCCAACACCGAGCTGAAGATTTGCGAAAACTTAAAGAAAAACTGCAAAAAAGCAAATTAGATGTTTTGATTGGTTCCAGATTCCGCTCGCATCATAACTTTAAATTCGGCTTTTTTCGAAAAATCGGCATTCGGTATTTTTCCTGGTTAGTCAGCGCTTTGACCCATCATCAAATTTTAGACCCGACTTCTGGTTTGCAGGCGATTAATCGGCCGGCACTGCAATTTTTAGCGAAAAATTATCCGCAAGATTATCCCGAAGTGGAAGCAGTTTTGATTTTGTCTTTGGCGGGATTTAAAATTGGGGAGATGGCGGCAAAAATGAAAGAACGTTCTGGCGGCACCTCGAGTATTTCTTGGCGAAAATCAATTTATTATATGCTTAAAGTAACTTTGGCAATTTTGGTAAATTTAATTAGAAATAAACCGAAAAGGTCGTAATGTTTTTAATTTTTAAAACTCATCAAATTTTTGGCTTTGTCGTGAGCTTATTATTTTTAATTTTAATTATTGAAATGGTGAGACGCCGCAAACTGCTTGAAGGTTATTCTTTGCTCTGGATTTTTACCGGTTTAATTTTAGTGGTGATTTCTTTATGGGAAAAATTATGGATTAAAATCGCCAGTTTACTGGGGATTGTTTACGCTCCCTTTAGTTTGTTGATTTTCTTTTCATTATTTTTAATTATTGTTTGTTTAGATTTTTCGATGAAAATCTCCAAATCGAGCCAGCAGATTAAAGGCTTGATTCAAAAAGTAGCGCTTTTAGAAAATAAGGTTGAAAAATGCCAAAAAAAATCTTCAAAATCGAAAAAATAAAAACTAAAATTTGGCTGGGCGTGGTTTTTGCTTTGCTTTTGTCGGTAATGATGTTTTTTGCACCCACTTTTCGCCAAAAACAAATTACGACAGGTGATGAGCCTCATTATTTACTAATCACTCAAAGTTTAATTTTTGACCATGATTTGGATTTGAAAAATAATTATGACCAAAGAGATTATTTAAAATTTCATCCTCAGGATTTGCCTGATCGTCATACGGTTTTGGTGCGAGGCCATGAATTTCCGGTGGCGGGAATTGGTTTCCCGATGTTATTGATGCCATTTTATTTGGTTGGGCCAAGAATTGCAGTGATGGTGTTATTTAATTTGGTGGCAGCTTTGCTGGCAGTGAATTTATTTTTGGCGGCTTTTGAAATTACCAAGCGTAAATTATTATCTTTTTTCTTGGCGTTAATTTTTATTAGCACTTTGCCGTTATCAATATATGCTTTTCAAATCTATCCGGAATTAATTGTTGGATTAATTATTCTTTATGCTTTTCGGAAAAAATTTTCACCCTTAGCGATTTTGGGGATAGCTTTTTTGCCTTGGCTTCACGCAAAGTTTTATTTGGTGAGCTTGTTCTTTTTGGGCTATTATTTATGGAAAAAGAAATTTATCCCAGCTCTAGGCATTTTGGTTTCTTTGGTGGGTTTGGCGATTTATTTTAAATTTTTATATGGCAGTTTTTTGACGACGGCTCAAGTTTCAGAAGCTGGAGTTTGGCCAAGTTATTCAGGAATTTTAGGTTTATTTTTGGACCGCCAGTTTGGGCTAATCGCCTGGAATTGGTGGTATTTGTTGGTGCCTTTTGGTTTAATTTTATGGTTTAAATTGGCTAAAACTAAACTAGAAAAAGAAAATTGGTATTTATGGTTGGGTTTGTTTTTGGTGCTATTTTTACCGCATGCGCTTTTTAAATATTGGACCGGGGGTTGGTCGCCAGCCGCTCGATATTTGGTGCCAATTATACCCTTGTTTATTTATCCCATCGCTTTTTTATATCAAAAATTCCACGGTCGGATTTTTAATTTTCTGTCAGATTTTTTGGTCACAATTTCTTTAGCTTTAAGTGCAATTGCACTGTCTGTGCCAGCGATACTTTTTAGTTCGCCACAAACTGGAACACAAAACCAGCTCTTGGTGAAAATCGGCTTGCCAGAAATTTTACCCTCTTTTATAAGATTGAATCATACAGATTGGTGGTTGATAATAATTTGGTTTGCGGGATTTATTTTGGCAATAATAATTTTTGCCTATAAAATCGACCCGAAGTTTTTCTCAAGGTTTTTAAAATTAGCCTTAGTATTATGGCTAATTGTGGCAATTTTGGCCTTTTTCAATTTATCATTAGCCGGCAAAACCGCGCTCTCAACACCCATAAACTGGACGCGCGCCTTGGTTTTGAATAATTGGTCTTATCAAGCTGAGGATTTGGCCAGACTTGCCGGAGAAGTCAAGCCAGATTCAAAAGCTCAGGGCGGACAATATTTAACAACCACCCCCACGCAAGCCAAAAATATTTATTTTATTTTTGGGCCATTGGCAACTTTAATCCCCGGAGAATATCAAGCGACTTTTCGTCTTAAAACCGACAAAACTGAACTGGGACATTTGGCAGATATTGAAGTCGCCACCAAACAAGGCGCTAACAAACCAGCGATGAAAAAAATTAATGGCGCAGATTTTGTCAAGACAAACGAATTTCAAGATTTTACTCTAAATTTTAGCACCTCGGGTAGCCGCTCTTTTGAGTTTCGGGTATATTATCTTGTAGGCGATTTAGGGGTTGATGATATTAAAATAAAAGTGCAAAAAAGAAATTGGCAGGAATTATTTCGAATGGTACCGGAAAAATTAATCAATAAATTTTCTAAAAAGTAGGTAAAATGAGGATTGGTTTAGATGCTAGATTTTGGGATTTAAAAAATGCCGGTTTAGGTAGATATACCCAAGAATTGGTGAAAAATTTGCTTAAACTTGACCATAAAAATGAATATTTTTTACTTTTAAATCCAAAAGATGCTGAAAGTTTTGATTTAGAAGCAGATAACTTGCAGGTGGTCAAAATCGACTCGCCGCATTATTCGGTGATGGAACAAGTGAGAATGCCGTTTGAAATTGCCCGGTTAAAATTAGATTTTGTTCATTTTTTAAGTTTTAACCATCCGATTTTGTGGCCTGGAAAATTTTTAGTTTCAATTCATGATTTAACCCTTTATTTATATCCGGCCAGATCCAGAAAATCGATTTTGCACCGCTGGGCAATGTCGGTAGTGGTGGCTGATGCGGCCGGTCGCGCCAATCATATTTTTGCTTTATCGGAAAACACCAAAAAAGATATTGTGAAAAAATTTTCCATTAATCCTGATAAAATCACGATTACGTATTTAGGGGTGCCTTCAAATTTAAAGATGCTTCCCAAAAGTCGAGTCCAAGCTTTTATTAAAAAGAAAAAAATCGCTACCCCATTTTTATTTTATGTGGGGCAATGGCGGGCTCATAAAAATTTGATCCGATTAGTGCGGGCTTTTGAACTGGCGAAAAAAACCGCCAAGACTGATTTTAAATTAGTCATTGGCGGCAAACCAGACCCAGATTATAGTCAACTTTTAATCGCCATTGCCAAATCACCAGTTAAAAAAGATATTATTATTCCAGGTTTTATTTCCGATGAAGAATTGCCTTATTGGTATAACGCCGCCACGGCTTTTATTTTTCCTTCGTTGTATGAAGGATTTGGTTTGCCGGTTTTGGAAGCGGCAAAGTGTGGGACGCCAGTTTTGTCATCAAACTCCTCATCATTACCCGAAGTTTTAGGTGAGGCAGCGCTTTATTTTGATCCCAAAAGTATTAAGCAGATGGCAAAGCTGATGAACAAAATTGTTGATGATCCTAAATTAAGAGAGGAATTAAAAGCTAAGGGTTTGAAAAAAGCCGAAGAATTTAGTTATCAAAACGTGGCGAAAAAAATTCTAAATGTATATAATAAGATTAAGTAAATTTATTAAATTTAATATTTAAAATTTCAATTTCCAAATTCTAATAACCATTCAATATCCAATAACCAAATTCCAAGCAATTCTTTCTTCTTTTTGATTATTGGTAATTAGAATTTGATTGATAATTGGTCATTGATAATTAAAATTCAATAATTTTAGGGAGGCATGATGTCTTTGGAAAACAAATTTATCCTTTGGGGATTAATCGGAGCGGGAATTGGTTTGGTTTTTGGTCTTTATCTAATTTTTTGGGTTCTGGCAAAACCGGCGGGCAATGAAAAGATGCAAGAAATCGCGCGGGCGATTCAAGAAGGCGCGGTGGCATATTTGAAGAGACAGTATTTAATTATTGCCGTGATTGCAGTGGTTTTAGCAGTTATTTTGGGATTAAAGTTAGCTTGGTTAACGGCTTTAGGATTTTTATTGGGAGCAGTTTTTTCCGCTTTGTCTGGGGCAGTGGGAATGATGATTGCCACCCGAGCCAACGTGCGATGTGCGGAAGCGGCGCGAACTGGTCAAAAAGCAGCTTTTGCGGTGGCAGCCAAATCTGGTCAAGTGACCGGTTTTTTGGTGGCAGGTCTGGCATTACTGTCAGTGACAGGATTTTATGCCTTAACTCATAATTTATCAGCTTTAATCGGTTTGGGATTTGGCGGTTCTTTAATTTCAATTTTTGCCAGATTGGGTGGCGGAATTTTCACCAAAGCGGCGGATGTTGGCGCAGATTTAGTGGGTAAAGTGGAAGCTGGAATTCCTGAAGACGATCCTCGAAACCCGGCCGTGATTGCTGATAATGTTGGTGATAATGTGGGTGATGACGCGGGGATGGCCGCAGATTTATTTGAAACTTATGTGGTTACGACCGTGGCGGCGATGCTTTTGGCAAAAATTATCTTTAATTCCCAAATTATGATTACTTTACCTTTAGCTTTGGGTGCGGTGGCGATGATAGCTTCAATTTTGGGTTCATTTTTCATTAGAATTTCAAATCAAACTAAAAGCCCAATGACCGGTTTTTATTGGGGTTTGATTGTCGCAGGGATTCTGGCAATTTTGGGTTTTTGGTGGTTATTGGCAAATCCACAAATTACAAATGGGATGAGACTTTTTTATACTGCTTTGGTTGGTTTGGGGGTAACTGGTTTGTTGGTTTTTGTAACTGATTATTTTACCTCAAAATCATTTCGTCCAGTGCAAGCGATTGCTGAGGCTTCTGAATCTGGTCACGGCACAAATGTAATTGCCGGTTTAGCAATTTCGATGTCTTCAACCGCCTGGCCGGTTTTAATCATTTCCGCCGGGATTTTAAGCTCGTATTTGATTTCGGGAATTTTTGGCGTGGCCACGGCCGCGGTGTCGATGTTGTCGATTATGGGGATTATTATTTCAGTAGATGCATATGGTCCAGTTTCTGATAATGCGGCCGGGATTTCGGAAATGAGCGAATTACCATCTAAAGTTAGAGAAACCTTAGATCCTTTGGACGCAGTTGGCAACACCACCAAAGCAGTCACTAAAGGTTATGCGATTGGATCGGCGGGTTTAGCCGCCTTGGTTTTGTTTTCTGCTTATACTCAGGAATTGGTTAATGTTGGTGTTAAGGCTTCGGATTTCGTTTTGAGTGATCCGTATGTTTTGGTGGGTTTGTTTATTGGTGGCATTTTGCCTTATTATTTTGCTTCCAAGGCAATGTCAGCCGTTGGCCGAGCTGCTGGCGCGGTGGTTTTTGAAGTGCGACGCCAATTTAAAGAAATTAAAGGGATTATGTCTCGCAAGACCAAACCTAATTACGGTCGATGTGTTGAAATTGTGACTAAAGCGGCTCAAAGGGAAATGATTTTGCCAGCTTTGCTCCCAGTGGTGACGCCGATCTTAGTGGGTTGGCTATTGGGGCCTAAGGCTTTGGGTGGTTTATTGGTCGGTTCGATTGTAACCGGTTTGTTTGTGGCAATTTCGATGACTTCTGGCGGTGGCGCTTGGGATAATGCCAAAAAATATATTGAAGAAGGTAAATATGGCGGTAAAGGTTCCCCTGCTCATGCGGCGGCCGTGACCGGCGATACTGTTGGCGATCCCTACAAAGATACGGCTGGGCCGGCGATTAATCCGATGATTAAAATTTTAAATATTGTCGCCTTATTGATAGTTGGATTATTATAAAAAAAGTAATAGCTGTTAGGTATTAGTTTATAGCTTCTAGGTTCCAGCTTCTAGTTTTTCTAGAACCTAATTATTTTTTGAATTTTGAACTTTTTTATGATACTTTTGGATTGGGACAATTGAAGTTCTAAAATTTTTGATACCAGGATTTAATTAATTTTTCGCTTAGGATTTATTTATGAAAAAATCAATTGATAGCTTAAAGGGAAAAACTGCCACAAAAACTACTCCAAAAAATAACAATAAAAAACCTAAATCTAAATCGCAAATCCTGACGAAAATAAAAAAGCAATCTGATCGGAAATTCAAGCTAAGTAAAAAACAGCTCTTGATGATAGGAATTATCACGACGGCGATTGCGGTTTTTTTGGTATATTGTTTAGTGCAGAGAATTGTGTTGGCTGATAAAATTTATCCTAATGTGTGGTTGGCTTCGAATAATGTTGGCGGGATGATTCTTAATGATGCTGAAAAAAATTTAGAAAATCAGTCTAACCAATATTTAAAAACCGCTAATTTAGAATTGAGAACCGATACGAAAACTTATCAATTAAAACCAAATGATTTGGGGGTAAAATATAATGCGGGTGCCATTCTTGATAAATTAATGTCAATTGGCCATAAACAAAATTTTATCGTTTCCGGCATCACGAGATTAGGATTGATTTTTAAACCTAAAAAAATGGCCGCAGATTTTTCTTGGGACCAAGAAACTTGGAAAAACAACTTAAATGAAATTGCCAAAGAAGTTGATATTCCATTTCAAAATGCGACTTTGAAATTTGAAGATGGCCAAATTGTCGAGGTGCCATCTTCAGCGGGCAAAAAAGTAGATCAGGTTAAATCTGAAAAAGATGTTAAAATTGCGATTGCAAATTTTAAAACTAATCCAATCCAATTTGATCAAGTTGTTTCTCTGCCCGAAATTGAAATTGGCGATACTGATTTCGCTAAGAAAGAAGCCCTTAGTATGATCGCTTCGGGCTTGTTGGTTATTTACAAAGATCAAGAATTTCAATTAGAAACGGATAAAATTGCGTCTTGGATTAATTTTAAAGTTATCCCTTCATCTAAGGTTTTAGGGGAGAGTACAGGTACTGCTAATGCCAATAGCGATCAAAATAAAATTAGCGAGGAATCCAAAAAGATTCTTCAAGCGCAATTAGACGAAACAAAAATTAATGATTATATTGCCCAATTAGCTTTAAAAATTGATGTTGCCGCGCAAGACGCAGGCGTGTCTTTCGCAAATGGTCGGCCAACTGTGACCAAGCCATCCGTGGTTGGCAGGGCAATTGATCGAAAACAACTTTATACTGATTTGGTTGATGCGATTAAAAATGATGATTATAAAAAAGTTAAGATTAAAATTGTCACTACTTTGCCCAAGGTTCGAGAAGATAATTTATTGGGTTTGGGTTTGGTGGAGTTGATAGCAGAGGGCATTTCTTCGTTTGGCGGGTCGCCGCGGAATCGAATTCATAATATTAAAACTGGGGCGGCAAAATTTAACGGTGTTTTAATCTCACCCGGCGAAGAATTTTCTTTTAACGAGCATTTAGGGTCAGTTAATGCTTCAACTGGTTTTTTGCCGGAATTAGTCATCAAGGAAAATAAAACTATTCCGGAGTATGGTGGTGGTTTATGTCAAGTTTCAACGACGGCTTTTCGAGCCGCACTCTTGGCTGGTTTTACAATTTTGGAGCGCAAAGAGCATGCTTATCGGGTTAAATATTACGAGTGGCCATACGGGCCAGGCGTTGATGCGACGATTTACCCGCCCCATCCTGATTTAAAATTTAAAAACGATACTGATTATTATGTTTTAATCCAAACCAAAACCGTAGGTACGAAAATAATTTTTGATTTTTACAGCACTAAAGCTGGCCGTTTCGCGGTGATTAACAAACCAAAGGTGTTATGGTCAAAGCCGGACGGATCAATGGGAGCGCTTTTTACTCGTGATGTTTTTCAAAATGGTAAATTAGTCAGATCCGATGTTTTTAAAACTTTATATAAATCACCATCCCTATATCCTCGTCCCGTGGTTGAAACCGGTGCCCCAGTCCAACAGTAATATTTACAAGGACACATATGTCGAAAATTAATCCGGAAATTTTTAAAGCCTATGATATTCGTGGCACTTATCCAGATCAAGTTAATGAAGAAACCGCGTATGCGATAGGTTTTGCTTTGGGGCAAAAAAACAAAAAAGAGATCGTGGTTGGCCGTGATATGCGTGCTTCGTCTGAACCATTATTTCAATCTTTAGCGCAAGGAGTGACTAAAGCCGGCGGTTCGGTGATTTTTTTAGGCGCAGTAACGACGCCGATGTTAAATTTTGCCGTAGCTAAGAAAAATTATCGATTGGGAGTGATGATTACTGCCAGCCATAATCCCGGCCATTATAACGGTTTTAAAATTATTGGGCCTAGGGCGGTTCAATTTAGCAATCTGAGCGGTTTGGCTGAAATCAAAAATCAGGTTCAGATAATTCAAAATCAAGCCGATTTTTCAGCATCACCAAACATAAAGGCACAAATTACTAATTTTGATATTTTACCTGAATATTTGGAGCATTTGGAAAAAATTATTGGCACCATCAAGCCTTTAAAAATCGTCGCCGATGCCGGCAATGGCATGGCTAAAATTTCCGCTGAGCCATTATTTGAAAAGTTAAGCTTAAAAGTTATCAAATTATATTTTGAACCTGATGCAAATTTTCCGCACCATGACCCAAATCCGGTCGTTGAAGAAAATTTAACTGATTTAAAGGCTAAGGTTTTAGAAAATAAGGCTGATTTGGGAGTTGCTTTTGACGGCGATGCGGATCGGGCGATTTTGATTGATGAAAAAGGACAAGTCGTCCCGGCAGCATTATTGCTTTGCGCAATTGCAACTCAGGAATTAAAAAATAAACACGGTCAAAAAGTGTATTATGATTTGCGTTTTTCCAAAGCGGTGCCAAAAATGATCAAAAAAGCGGGCGGTGAGCCAGTTCGGATGCGAATTGGCAACCCTTTTTATAAGGAAAAAATAATTTTAGAAGGCGGTTTGATGGGTGCGGAATATTCTGGGCATTTTATGTATTCGGAAAATTTTGGGCTTGATGATGGTTTGTTTTCTATCGTCAAAATAATATATTGGCTTTCTGAAACTGGAAAATCTTTATCAGAATTTGTCGCACCATTTGTAAGTCCATATTTTCAAACCGGGGAAATCAATTTAGAAGTGGCGGAGGCTGGCGAGATTATGAATAAACTTGAGAAAAAATATACTGATCTTGGCGCGAAAATTGATAAATTGGATGGCTTAACTTGCGATATGGGCGATTGGTGGTTTAATTTAAGGGCTTCAAACACTGAACCGGTGGTAAGATTAAATATTGAAGCTGGTTCTGAAAAAATATTAAATGAAAAAAAGACGGAGTTAATCAAAGAAATTTCCCCAAAGGAAAATTTTTAATTCTAATTTAAAAAAGTTTTTCATTTATTGCCCAATAATATTAGTTATTGATCCGCCTTGGCTCGCAAGGCGAGATAGGTTAGGTCAATTAGAGCAATTAGAAATTAATAATTAGTACTTCAGGCCCATTTTCTCTTTAACTTCTTCGAGAGTGGCTTGAGCTTGAGGTTTTAATTTTTCTGCGCCTTCGGTTAATATCTTCTTAATCGCGTCTGGATTTTTGGCTAATTCAGCGCGCTTTTTTTGTATTGGTTCAAGCTCGCGAATAATTGCTTCGGCTAAGACGGGTTTCAATTCTGAATATTTGATCGTGCCATCTTGGCGTTGTTTTCGAAATTTATCAGCTGTTTCTGGTCCGGCAAAAACCTCTAACAAATTAAATAAATTTTGCGACGCAGATGAAACTTCTTTTTCTGTTCCTGTATCTGTGACCGCAGCACCAACCTTGTCCTGAATTGTCTTGGGTGAATCTGACAGGGCAATAAAAGTCTCGGGCGAATTAGATTTTGACATTTTGCTATTGCCATCAAGTCCTAAGATTCGCGGAGCCTTAGATAAAATTGGTTTAGGCTCAGGAAAGGTCTCACCCTCGCCGTTAGCGGGGCAAGCAAATTTTTTATTAAATTGTCTCGCAATTTCTCTGGTTAATTCTAAGTGTTGGACCTGGTCTTCGCCCACTGGCACTTCCTCAGCTTTATAAATTAAGATATCAGCAGCCATTAAAATCGGATAGTTTAAAAGTCCAGCATCAATTTCGTGGCTTTTGGCAGATTTTTCTTTAAATTGGGTCATCCGTTGTAATTCGCCCAAAGGCGTAATTGTGCCCAATAACCAAGCTAATTCGGTGTGTTCAGGCCGGTCTGACTGGACAAAGAGGGTGGATTTTTCTGGATCAATGCCACAAGCCAAAAAATCTAAAGCCGCCTCAAAAATTCTTTGCGGCATAATATCTACTGGATATTCTTGAGTGATGGCATGCAAATCAACAATCGAAAAAATACACTCATGATCTGCTTGGAGTTGAGCGAATTGTTTTAAGGCACCAATGTAATTTCCGATCGTGAGGGTGCCTGAAGGTTGGATGCCAGAAAAAACTTTTTTCATAATTATTTTTACATTATCAAATTCTTTTCATTTTCGCAAATTTTTTCCTTGATCATAATTCATAATTCTTAATTCGTGCTTCGTAATTCAAGTCTGTTATAATATAGCCAATGAAAAATAAATTCACGCCAGCACAAATTGAAAAGGCAATTTTTGCCACCCTGGCTTATTTTGATTTGTTAAACCGACCTTTAACATCGGGTGAAATTTGGCAATTTTTATATCAGACTGAAGCTACCAAAGCAGAAGTTGAAAAAACTCTTCAAAATAGCCTTAAATTACAGAAAATAATTGCTGAAAAAAATGGCTATTATTATTTCAAAAATCGCGTTAATCTAATTCCTCAAATGAAAAAGAAACAAGAAATTTCCAAGCAGCTTAGGCAAAAAGCGAAAAGGGTAGCGAAAAGGATATTTCAGATCCCTTTTGTCAAAATGGTGGCAGTTTATGGTTCTCTTTCCTATATGAATGCCAAAGATGATTCTGATATTGATTTAATTATTATTACCCAGCCCGGCCGGATTTGGACGGTGCGGGCTTTGGTAAATTTATATTTAGATTTTAACCGACTTAGAAAAGACGATCACCCAATTTGCCCAAACTTGTTTGTAAGCGAAGAAGCGATGGATTTATCCAAAATTGTCTTTTCTCCACCCGACCTTCACTTGGCGCAATTAGCGGCTTCTTCTATTCCTATCATATATGTTCAAGAAATCGCCCAAAAGTACCAACGGGAAAATTCAAATTGGTTAAAAAAATATTTTCCAAATTTTCAAATAAATTTAGATCAAGTCGAAAATGGACGTGAAGGATCAGTCAAAAAATTATTAGAAAAATTACTAGCAGGAATGTTTGGCCGACAGCTGGAGAAACAATTGCAAAAAACACAAACGCGCCTTATCATCCGAAACACGCAAAAAATGGGCGATGAAAATGCGAGTGTGATGGCGACAGATCAAGTCGTCAAAACCCATTATCGTCAAGATAAACATTTAAGATATCTGGCGGAGTTTTCAAAACGCACTAAAAATTTCAGTTCTTGACATGATCTGGGATAATATGCTATCCTGTTATCTGCGGGGTGAAGCCCGCCAAATTTTATTAAAAAGGAGTTTAAATGTCAAAAAATCTAAATCTTAAGCCTTTGTTAGACCGAGTCATTTTAGAGCCAGTTTTAATCTCGGAAAAAACTAAAGGTGGCGTGATTTTACCAGATTCAGTCGAAAAAGAAAAGCCACAAGAAGCCAAAGTAATCGCGGTTGGTCGAGGGAAAGAAGTGGCGGGTAAATTTGTTCGTCCAGAAGTTAAAATTGGCGATCGAGTTTTATACAAGAAATACTCTGGCGACGAAATTGAAATTAATAGCAAAAAAGTCATTATTATCGAGGCTGGTGATATTTTAGCAATTATTAAATAGGTAATTAGCTTCTAGGTGCTAGCTTCTAGTTTTTCTAGAACCTAGAACCTGAAACCTATAACCTAGTTTGAAAGGAGCCATATGGCAAAGCAAATTAAATTTAACGAGTCAGCGCGCAATAAACTTAAAAAAGGCGCCAATATTTTAGCTGATTCAGTCAAAATTACTTTAGGCCCCAAAGGCAGAAATGTGGTTTTGGACAAAGGTTTTGGCACCCCGACAGTGACCAATGATGGTGTGTCAATTGCTAAAGAAATTGAACTCAAAAACAGATTCGAAAATCTGGGTGCAGAATTAATGAAGGAAGTCGCGGAAAAAACCAAAGAATCAGCTGGTGACGGGACGACCACGGCGGTAGTTTTAGCGCAAGCGATGATTAATGAAGGTTTAAAGCATGTTTCCATGGGTGTGAATCCAAATGGCATTAAAAGAGGTATTGAATTGGCTACTGGAAAAGTCGTGGCACAATTACAAAATAATGCCAAGCAAATTAAAACCCGCCAAGAAATCGCGCATGTCGCTTCAATTTCTGCTGAAGACCCGCAAGTTGGCGAACTCTTAGCGGATATTATCGAATCGGTTGGCAAAGACGGCGTGATTACGGTTGAAGAATCGCAAACTTTAGGTTTGGAAAAAGAAGTTGTCGAAGGAATGCAATTTGATTCTGGTTATATTTCAGCTTATATGATTACTGATACCGCCCGCATGGAATCAGTTTTCGAAAACCCACACATTTTGATTACTGATAAGAAAATTTCCTCTGTGAATGACATTGTGCCGGTGATTGAAAAAATGATCCAAGTTGGTAAAAAGGATTTAGTGATTATTGCGGATGATGTTGAAGGTGAAGCTTTAGCAACCTTGGTGCTTAATAAGCTAAGAGGAGTTTTTAATACCTTAGTCGTGAAGGCGCCAGGTTATGGTGACCGCAAAAAAGAAATTTTATCTGATATTGCAGTCTTAACAGGTGCTCAAGTGATTTCTGAAGATTTAGGCTTGAAATTGGATAAAATTCAAGTTTCAATGCTGGGACAAGCGCGTAAAGTGATTGCGGACAAAGAAAATACCACCATCGTGGAAGGTAAAGGCAAAGCCTCACAGATTAAAGCTCGCATCGATCAAATTAAAATTGAAAAATCAAAATCTAAGTCTGAATTTGATCGAGAAAAATTAGACGAAAGACTAGCCAAATTAACTGGTGGCGTGGGCGTGATTAAAGTTGGGGCTGCCACTGAAGCGGAATTAAATTATAAGAAATTAAAAATTGAAAACGCCGTCGCGTCGACAAAAGCAGCCATTGAAGAAGGCGTTGTGGCTGGTGGTGGCTCGGCATTGTTGCTGGCTGGCAAGGTGATTAAAAATGGCAAGATCGAGGTACCAGCCGCTGATAAAGATTTGTCTGACGAAGTTTTGGCTGGGGCGAAAATTATTGCCAAAGCGGTTGAAGAGCCTTTGCGACAAATCATTAAAAATGCCGGTTCAGAAGACGCTTCGGTCATTATTTCCGAAATTCAAAACGCTAAACTTGGCACTGAAGCTGGTTTAGGTTATAATGCGGTTTCTTGTAAAGTGACAGATATGATTAAAGTCGGAATTATTGATCCAGTAAAGGTGACTCGTTCGGCTTTGCAAAATGCCGCTTCTGCGGCCGCGATGTTCTTGACTACCGAAGCGGCCATTTGTGATTTGCCAGAAAAAGATGATTCGGGAGCGGCTGGTGCCGGTGCTGGCATGCCTGGTGGTATGGGTGGCGGTATGGGGATGATGTAAGCGAAGCGCAACCCCGCACCGTCTCGTCGAAGTCGAACTGGTGCGTGGGTAAAATAGATTAAAGATTAAAAATCAAAGAGCAAAAATAAAAACCCGCGTTCTCTCGCGGGTTTTTTGATGTGTCAAGATTGATTTTCGGAAATTATTATTATATAGTAAACCCAGTCCAGAATCACGAGGCGCAAGGAGGAAACGCTGATGCCTAATGAGGTTTCGGTCCCTATTCAGACACCGATCGTTGTTTCTCGAGTCGAATTGCTTCTTCTTAACGGCAAGATTGTTTGTACGACCAGACCAAAATATTTAGCCGAACAGCTTATTTGATGTTTTTGAACATCCGGTTGAAAATGAAGAAATTCCATCAGATACACAAAGAATTAGAGCGGGCTATCGGCAAATCACTTTTATACTTAAACTTGCTGATGGTCAAAGCTTTTTGTTGCCTTTCGATTGGTATGGAAACTTGGGCGATTATTGGAATCAACGCACAAATCTGAGAGTTGTTGGTGATCCATATCACGTGTACCGAGATTCAAAACATCCGCGTCCATACTTAATTCTACCACGATCTGGCGATGAAATGGGCCACGTTTTGCAACAATTGGAAACTACCGAAATAGAACTTTTAGTTCACCATCGTAGCCTCAGTGCTGGCACAAGTTCATATGATGATTATGTAGTTTTGAGCTTAAGGTCCGATGAAAAAGTTTTTGGTCGCGGCATTATTTGGTTGATAAGAGACCATAGTGATGGAGATTTACAGCGAGAACTTTATGAATTGGAAGGCGGGGATTCTGATGAAGGTCGCGGCGACCATGTCGGTGGTTATGGAGCTGAAATATCAAATGGACCATAGAAGGTTATTTTTCGAGCCGTTGCTTGAAATTAAATTCAATTTTTTCCAAGCTTCGGCTTTTTTATTTCACGCTAATTCGGGGGCGGTGGCTTTTTTAACTTTTTCTGTACCTTGAATCTGGTTTTTAAAAATTACCGCTTCAAGAGTAATTTTAATTAAATCTTCGGCGGGAATAATCGAATTTTGTTTCAGGCTGATGACGGGTTTATCGCTAAATCCAATCGTGGCGCCGCGTAAATAAAATTTAATAATTGATAAAGTCTGGCTATCGATTAAGAGATCATCTATGCGACCGAGCCATTCACCTTTTTTGTTTTTTGCTAAGGCATCGAGGACTTTAATTCCTGAATCAACAATCTTTTTTAAGGCTAATACATCCTCAGCTTTAATGCGACAGCTTTCTTTGGCGACAATTAAATAATTCGGATTTGTTTCAAGCACGTCTCGGGTACTAATAAATCTGCGGCCAGACAAAGGCAGGGTGAAGATTTCAAAAGCTAAAATTTGACCATTTTTCGGGTCGCAAATAAGATCTTTAATTTTACCGAGCACGGTTTTTGTTTCAAGGCAATAGAAGGGCTTGGATTGTAAACGGCTAAATTGAATTAGCACGACCCCTCCCAAAAGATTAAAAATTAAGAAGCAAAGAGCAAAAATTCAAAGTAAAAATTAAAATTTAGATAATTTTTTATTATTAATCTTCATCTTTAATCTTTTCTTTTTAATATTTAATTTTAATTAGGCTTTGGTGTAATTTAAAATATCAAGCTGTCGAGCTCTTTTGATAGCCTTGGTAAGTTTTTTTTGGTGTTTAGAACAGGTGCCGGTTCTGGTTCGAGGTTGAATGCGACCGCTAAAATTCAAATATTTGCGTAAAATTTGCGCATCGGTAAAGTCGATTTCATCGATTTTATTTTTACAAAAAAAACAATATTTTTTGGTTTCTCTAGGCATAAAACTCCTTCGAAGCTTCAAATCCTAATTTCTAATATCTAAACAATTTCTAAATTCCAATTTTCTAATTTTCCAAATGTATGTGTGGTTTGAGATTTTGAATTTATGATTTGTTTAGGATTTAGTGCTTAGGATTTAGAATTTATTATTAAAACGGGATATCGTCTAAATTAATTTCTTCATCAGGGTTGCTTTTGGTTTTGTTAGGTTTTTCAGCTTTTTCTGGTTTATCTTTGGAAGATGATTTCTTTTCGGTTTTTTCTTCGGTTTCGGGGCTTTGATCGGCGGCTCCGGCTTCAGCATCGGGGACATTTCTTTCGCCAGCTGCACCTAAAGCGGAGATATTTTCGGCGACGATTTCGGTTTTGGTTCTTTTCACACCGTCTTGACCTTCCCAGCTGCGGGTTTGCAATCTGCCTTCAACTAAGGTTTTACGGCCTTTGTTTAAGATTTGGTTGCAAATTTCGGCTAACTTGCCCCAAGCCACGACATTATGAAATTCTACCGCTTCTTGGGTATTGCCCGAAGCATCATTCCAGCGTCGGTTGGTGGCAACGCCAAAGGAGCAAACTGGCTGGCCATTGGGAGTATAACGCATTTCTGGATCGCGGGTTAAATTCCCTAAAATGATCACCTTGTTAAAATCACGCATAATCGCTCCTTCGGAGCTTCAAACCCTAATTTCTAATATCTAATTTCTAAACAATTTGTAAATTCCAATTTTCTAATTTTCCAAATTTATATGTAGTTTAAAATTTTGAATTTGTGATTTGTTTAGGATTTAATGCTTAGGATTTAGAATTTTCAGCTCTATTCTTCTAAAATTTTATCTAATTCTTGTTCTAATTTTTTCATTCGTTCATCTTCTGATTCAATTTCTTGGGCAATTTCGGGTTTTTCAACTTTTTTCTCTGGTTTGGCTTTTTTGATAACTTTAATTTTAGCAGATTCAAGATCTTTTTCGGTTTTGACAGTTTCTAAAACTTCAGCAATTTCAGTTTTGGCAGGGGTTTTAGCGGCGGTAAGGGCTGGTTTTTCTTCTTTAATCTTGGCGATAACTGCTAGAGGGGCGGTTTTTTCGGCTTTAGTTTTGGCTGATTTTTCAGATTTTTTCATCTCTAGATTTAAAATCATAATCCTAATAATCGCTGAGATTGATTTTAATTCTGATTGGAGTTTTTTAATTTTATCTGGTTCTAAATCAAAACTAAATGAAAAATAAGTTGCCGATTGATTTTTTTTGATTGGATAAGCTAGCTTTTTGTAGCCTAAATTCTTAATTTCTTGAATTTTGCCTTCAAGAGTTTTGATGTTTTCTTCGATTTCCTGGCTGACTTTTTGAACTTCTTTTTCATCAACCTGATCAGAAATGGCAATGACTAATTGATATGATTTCATTTTTCCTCTAATTAATAGTAGGTATTAATTACTATAACAAAAGTTTGACTGAAATGCAACTCCCAGATACATTAAATTATAAACTTGATGATGTCGGCATCGCAAACTTGATAATTTTTACCTTCAAGGCGAATTTGGCCTTTGGATTTGGATCTTTCCAGGGAACCTGATTTTTTTAAATCGTCAAATGATAAAATTTCGGCTTTGATAAATTTTTGGGCAAAATCTGAATGTACTTGTCCAGCCGCGGAAACGGCGGTGGAATTTTTAGGAATTGGCCAAGATTGAACTAAACCTTTGGTCTCGGCTCGCGTAAAGCGAGACGGATCGGTGTATGTGTAAAAAACAATTAGATTTAATAAATGAAAACTGGCGCGAATTAAGCGAGTCAAACCTGTTTCTGCCAAGCCTAAATCTTTTAAATATTCGAGGCGTTCTTGATCGGAAAATTCAGACAATTCTGCTTCGGTAATGGCGGCAATTTCAATCTGTCTTTCCTCGGGCAGTTGGCGAATAAAGGGTGGATTTTTTAAGTCTTTTTCATCACAATTCAAAACCACTAAAACTGGTTTTTGGGTAAGAAAATTTAAACTGGAAATAATCTCCAAGTCATCAGTTTCTAAACCGAGATCGGAAATTAATTTTTCTTCGTTTAGGCCGGCTTTAATTTTTCTCAAAATTTCCAATTCGATGCGAGCTAATTTTTCACCCGCCTTAATATCTTTTGCCACGCTGGCTAATCTTTTTTCACAAGTTTCTAAATCCTTTAAAATTAATTCAGTCTTGATGGTTTCGTATTCTTTTTCAGGATTGACCTCATTTTGCGTCGAGACAATTTTTGAATCGGTAAAAGCTCGCAAAACCATCATAATTGCATCTGTTTCTCGAATATTGGCTAGAAATTTATTGCCCAAACCTTCGCCTTTAGCGGCGCCCTTGATCAAGCCAGCAATATCTATAAATTTGATTGGTGCGGGGATCTTTTTCGGCACCTTCAAAATTTTTTGCAACTCATCTAAGCGCTCATCCGGAACTTCCACAATCCCGACATTTGACTCAATTGTACAAAAAGGGTAATTAGAAACTTCCGCCTTGGCTTCTTTTTGCAAGGCGTTAAACAAGGTTGATTTTCCCACATTTGCCAAACCTAAAATTCCTATTTTTAGCATTAGTTTTACCCTTAATTCATTTTAACAAAATTATTCTTAATTTTCTATTTGCAAGTTGCTATTTCTAGTTTTTTATAATATAATTTATCTAATTAAGGAGATGTCGTACTTTAATATTTTGTTTTGAAATTGGTACGCTTGGACTGCTGAAAACCGGGGGCGACTGTCAGTGTGTCTTGAATGGTACGTTAAGATTTTAGCAGCATTGGCAATTTCGTCAGTCTTATTAACTACGATTTGCCATTGCCTACATTGGCCAAAATAGCCCAACCGAGAAAGGGGCGAATCCCAATGGCAACCGGACTGTTTCCGAATCTTGGCGCAATTAGGGCTCATTTGGGACGTCCCGCCTTTGGCGCAATCGGACTGGAACCAATTGAACCCTCGGCAGTCGAAGAAATTCTTAACTCACCTGGTTTTTATTCGCTGCCCCTGCCTCCAGAAAAGGAGAGAGCTAGACTTTTGGAGGAATTGGGCAAGAAGGGAGAAGTTTATAAAGCCGTGATGGCGCATAACAAAATCATTCTGGTCCAAGTTATGGAGGCAGAGGAAGGTTTAGAGTGTCGAGTGCTGACGCCAGGAACGATCAATTTAGTCAGAGAATGGTGCCTTCCTAACGGATCGACGATAGAATTGCACCACCTGGCTGTTGACTAAAGCCCAAACCACAACCTCGGGAGTGATGAGTCATGTCGATCAGGCAGTCGGGAACCAGGCAGGGATTTACCGTATTTGAACTTCTAGTGGTGATTTGGATTATTATAACTCTCATCGCAATCTTGTTGCCAGTTTTTACTAAAGCTAAACATACAGCGCAGATTAGAAAATGGCAAGCTGCCCTTGAAGATTCTGGACCAAAACATCAGGAAGCGGTAAACAACTTAGTGGAAATTATACACTCTGAAGAGTTTCAAACAAAGAAACCTTATTGGATAATTAAAGGTAGCAATCGCGAAGTTTTAGAAAAAGCTGGCTTTAAGGAGTACAGGACTTTTGAAGGTCCGGATGGGAAAATGACAATGTTTGTCGA
>DATEAH010000004.1 GCA_035288465.1 Patescibacteria group bacterium
TCCCAGACTACACCCTTCCCAATCAAACCGCCTTAGTGGTTCCTCCCAAGAATCCCAAAGCCTTAGCCCGTGCCATCCTCAAACTCCTCAAAGATGAACCACTCTTAAAAGACATCTCTAAAGCTGGCTATCAACACATCAAACAATACAGTTGGGGTAAAGCAACCAGGAAGTTAGAAGGGATATTTTTGTCAAAACTCGAACCCGAGATTGACTCTCAAATCAAAGTAGCCATCATTGTCTTGAATTGGAATCAAAAAAGAATGACCACCAAATGCGTAGCAAGTTTGATTGAAAACGATTGGCCAAATTATAAAATAATTGTCGCTGATAATAATTCCACCGATGGCAGCCCTGAATATTTAAAACAAAAGTTTGGCGCTAAAATTTTTCTTTTAAAAAATCCCAAAAATTTAGGTTATGCTGAAGGAAACAACCAAGCCTTAAAGTGGGCGCAAAAACAGGATTTTGATTACTTTTTGGTGGTTAATAATGATTGCGAATTTGCGAAAAACTTTTTAACGGAAATGCTCCGGGCAGCCGCAATTTTTCCTGAGGCGGGAATGATCGCCCCCAAAGTCTTTTATGCGCAGAGACCAAATATTCTTCAATATACCGGTGGTGAATTTGTGTGGCGATACGGCGAAGCGCGTTTGCGGGGTAATTTGAAAGAAGACCTGGGTCAATTTAATTATTTTTCAAGACCTGATTTTGCTTCGGGGGTATGTTTATTAGTGAGCCGAGACTTGTTGGAAAAAATTGGGCTAATCCCGAATAAATATTTTATGTATAGCGAAGATGTGGATTGGTCATTTAGAGCTAAAAAAGCTGGTTTTGAAATTATTTATCAGCCAGCGGCCCAAGTTTGGCATTATGACTCATATAGCTCGGGGGCGCAAAATCCGATCAAATCCTATTATTATATTCGCAATATTTGGCTGGTCATCGCCAAGTGGGCAAATATAAACCAAAAAATATTATTTTTAGTCTTTTTCCATTGGAAATTATTAAAAATGATCATTAAGGATTTGCTGGCTGGAAATTATAAAAATATCAAAGCTATAATCGCCGGATATCGGGCGTTTGCGAAAGGAGAAACTGGTGAAAACTCAACCTACACTTTCAATAATTATCGTCAGTTATAACACCCAAAAATTACTTTTTGAAACTCTAAATTCAATTTATAAATTTGATAACAAGCAGTCTCAATTTGAGGTGGTTGTGATTGATAATGCTTCTCGAGACGGATCTGCTAAAATGGTGGCGGAAAAATTTCCAAAAGTAAAATTGATTCAAAATTCGCGCAATTTAGGTTTTGGCCGGGCCAATAATCTGGCCGCAAAAAAAAGTACCGGTAAATATTTATTTTTTTTAAATAGCGATACTTTGGTGCAAAAATCGGCATTGTTAGAAATCATTAAATTTTTTGACCAGCGACCAAAAGCTGGGGTTTTGGGACCAAAATTACTTTTGGGCAATAAACAGATTCAACCATTTGCAGCCGGTAATGTTTTAAATTTGAAAAATTTAATTTTCGGGAAATTTTTTGATTTTTGGACTAGAAAATTAAAATGGAGAACCGGTTTAAACTGGCGAGACAAATTTATTTTTAATTTAGCCTTGCCCAAAAAACAAACACGGGTTGATTGGGTGAGCGGGGCGGCGATGGCAGTTCGAAAAGATTTATTTTCGAAATTGAGAGGTTTTGATTGCAAATATTTTATGTATTTTGAAGATCAAGATTTGTGTTTAAGGGCTAAAAAACGCGGTTTTCAAGTTTGGTATCTACCACAAACTAAAATTATTCACTTGGGCGGGATGAGCCTCAAAACTGACAATAAAAGAAAAAAATTATATTATATTAGCCAAGCTTATTTTATTAAAAAACATTTTGGAATATTTCAATATTGGCTTTGGAAAATACTCTCTTTGCCAATCCGAACTCGCTAAAATTGGCTTTTTGAAATTTGACGGCATTTTTGAATATGTTATAATTATTGATACATTGAATTGTCCTTAAAGGGGGTTGATGAAGAACAGAAACACTTTATGGTCTATTTTGGTTGTTGCCGTAATCGCGCTGGTGGCGTTAATCGCTTGGTATTGGTCACAAAAAAATGAAAAGAAATCAACTTCATCGACAAATTTAGAAAATTCAGTTTTAGGGAATCAGTCAAGTGAAGTGGCGGAGAAAGAAGGCACCACCGAACCGGCGTCGTCAAATTCTAAATCAATAAATGATTTGATTGAAGCGGCCAAAACTGCTTATCTGGCAAAAGATTATACCAAAGCTGCCAGTTTGTATGAAGAGGCTTTGACCAAGGAACCAAAAAATGCCCAAGCGATTTTAGGTTTGGGCAATACGTATCGTGATTGGGGTGAGGCTGATTTGGCGATTCAACAATACCAAAATTTAATCTCGATTGATAAACATAATGTGACGGCGTATTTGAACTTGGCGGGTGTTTATCAGGATCAAAAGCAAGCTGAAAAAGCCCAAACCATTTTAGAGCAAGGGATTAATAATAACCCTGGAAACATGACTTTACAAAATAGTTTAGATATTTTAAATCTCGAGCCTTCAGCGGCTGAGGGGCGATGAAAAAAATATTATTAATTTTAGTGACAATTTTAATTTCAGCAAATTGGTGGTTAATGCCTGAAAAAGCGGAAAAGGCCTCGGCAGCAACTGTTTCTGCCACCTTTAACCCCAACCTGCTAATTTCGGATGCGGATTTTACGAATAAAAATGCCAAGTCCGCCGCCCAAATTCAAGCTTTTATGTTGAATAAGGGCTCGGCTTTTACTAACTATACGGTTCCAGAATATGTAAATGTCCCTTTTCCTTATCGGGACGGGGCTGGAAACGCACGTTGGGGGACGGTGGCGGTTCGTCAACATAATGATGGTTCCGGAGAAAATTTGTATGGCATGAAAATGTCTACCCTAATTTATCAAGAAGCCCAACAGCACGGCATTAACCCAGAAGTGTTGATAATTTTAATGCAAAGAGAATCAAGTTCAATCACTCAAGGTCAAATCAGTGATACCAGAAAAGCTTGGCCAATTTTCTATGGTTTTAACGAAGCCATGGCAGGTTTTAAATTAGATTATGCCACTTCCCGGCAACGGGCGATTGATTATGGCGGGGCTGGCCAGCAAATTGCTTATGCAACTTGGTGGTTAAGGGACCGTTATGACAGAAATATCAAATGGGGCGGTTATCCAATTATTGATGGTCAGGTTATGTCTCCTGGTTCTCGTGCAACTCAGGTTCTTTATGTTTATACCCCGCATATTTATTGGGGAAATTACAATTTCTGGAAATATTATTATAATTGGTTTGCAAATTTCCCAGATCCTTTTAAGCCGGTGGCAATTAAAACTGCCACTGATGCGCGAGTGTTTTTATCAGCGGCCGGTTATCGTTGGCTGATTGGGTCGTCGAGAGATGCGGCTGCTTGGAATTATAAATCAGGAACGGCGACGGTAATTACCGATGAAGCAATGGCGGCGATTCCCTATAAAGGAAAAATTACTCGGCTGATCAAAGGTTCAAGTTCTTTAGTATATGTGGTGGATTCCGGGTATAAACGGCATATCACTTCGGTCGCCAGTTTTAGTATTTTTGGCGTCAGTTGGAACAATTTAATTAAAGTGCCGGATAGCTTGTTAAAACAAATTCCGACCGAAATCCCGGTTGGCGGACTGGTTAAATCATCGGTTTCACCGGGAATTTATTTAGTCTCTGGTGGTACGAAGCATTACGTGCCAAGCTATGACGTGATGCGGTTATGGGGTTTTGGTTGGGGCGATATCAGTACCGTTTCCGCGCCAATATTAAATGCCTATGCGGCTGGTAATAACCTTTCCATGTTAGTCAAGGGACCAGGTCCTGAAGTTTATGCCATGTTGGGCGGATATGGGGCACACGTAAGTTCCGCGGATGTTTGGAATGCTTGGCAGTTTCGCTGGTCTGATTTAACCTATGTAGACAGCAGAACCATGGTTCAAATTAATCGGGTACCCTTTGATTTAACGCGGATGATTAAAGGTCCGGGACCAGATATTTATTTTATGGAGAATTGCCGAAAACGTCATATAATTACCGCTTCTGCGTTTAATAATTATACGGCTCGCTATGGCGGATATTTTACGATTTATAGTGGCTTATTTAATTCAATTCCAACTGGAGGTGACATTAGATGAAATTAACTAAAATTTTGTATAAATTAACCGTGTGGGCAACATGCTTCGCTTTTATTGCCCCCTTTTTATTTTTTGAGCCTGATTCAGCCTCAGCCAAGAATCCAAATTTGATTGACGATAATTATATTATTTCTTTTGAAAATTCTGAAGCGGTTTCGGCTTTTTTAAATAAACATCAACAAGAAATCATTAGCCAAAAGAATCTTGGCCATAATATTTATCAGTTTAATTTTGAAAAAGAAGGTTTTACCTTTTTTTCAAATCGTATAAAGAACTTTCCCAGAGAAAAAGGGGTAAAGTCAGTCGATCTTAATCGGAAAATTAGGAGTTTTGTGACCCCAAACGACCCTCTTTATTCAAATCAATGGCATTTGACAAAAATTCGAGCCGCCTCCGGTTGGGAGCTGGAAACCGGATCTGCTGCAACCACCACTGCCATAATTGATACCGGCACTAATTATAATCACGCTGATTTATCGGGTAAAATCTGGTCTAATACTGCTGAAGTTGGCGGAATACCAGGTGTTGATGATGATGCCAATGGCTATATTGATGATGTGAGGGGTTGGGATTTTGTTAATTCTGATGTAGCTCCATCTGATGATGAAGGTCATGGCACCGCCGTCACTGGTATGGCCACCGCCTCGACCAACAACAGTCAAGGTGTGGCTGGGGTAGATTGGTTAGCAAAAATTATGCCTTTGAAAGTATTAGATGAATTTGGGAGCGGACTTGAATCTGATTTAATTGCGGCGATTAATTATGCGGCTGATAATGGTGCGAAAGTGATTAATATGAGTTTGGGCGGAGATTCATATTCGCAATCTCTAAAAAATTCAGTTGATGACGCTGTCACAGCCGGCTTAATTTTAGTGGCAGCTTCAGGCAATACCCCTTATTGTACTATTGGTGAAAATTTGGGTGTTAATTGGCCAGCGGCCTTTTCAAATGTAATTGCTGTTGGCTCGACAAATAGCTCAGATGTTGTTTCAAGCTTTTCATGTTCCGGTCCTGAAGTTGATGTGACCGCACCTGGTCAGTCAATTTATAGCACTGATATTGGAGGAGGATATGCCGATGCTGGTTCTGGGACATCTTTTGCATCTCCTCAAGTTGCCGGCTTAGCAGGTTTAATTTTAGCGAAATACCCGGGCGCAACTTATAGTGATGTTTATAATCGTTTGATTCACGGTGCCGAAAAAGTGGCTGGTATGGGGACGAATTATTTTACAATTTATTATGGTCATGGTCGGATTAATGTCCCAACCAGTTTGGTTAAGCTTGTTAAAATTAGTGGATCTGCAAAGGTTTATCTGATTTATCGGGGCACCAAACATCATCTCAAATCTTCAAAAGTTTTTAGTTATTATGGGGTTTCCTGGTCAGATTTGGAAACAATTTCCTATACCGCGGCCACCGGAATTTGGACCGGCACGCCAATTGGTTATTTGACAAAGGGATCTTCGGCGGCCGTATATTTAGTGGCTGGCAATAAACGATATTATATTAATGATTATACCTTGATGCAAATGTGGGGTTTTAATTGGAACAGTATTGAAACAATTTCTAGCACAGTTTTAAACCGAGTTCCTGCTGGGGGAAATTTAATGATGTTAGCAAAGGGATCAGGATCCCCTGTTTATGCGATGTTGGGAGGCTACGGAGCACATGTCAATTCCGCCGATGTTTGGAATGCCTGGCAATTTAGCTGGAATAGTATTACCCAACTTGATAATGGAACTTTAGCAATTTTAAATATCGTTTCGCCAGATTTAACACGGATTATCAAAGGTTCTGGTCCGGAAATTTATTTTGTGGATAATGGCACTAAAAGGCATTTACAATCAGCCTCGGCTTTCGCTTCTTTTTCGGCGGTATTTGGCGGTTATTTTACCATTAATGATGGTTTGTTAAATTATATTCCAAATGGCGCCCCGATTAATTAGTTGCTTTTTGTAATAAAATCGGGTATAATCAAGTTCAAGAAAAATGAAAATAAATTTTATCCTCCCTGGTATTACCGTTGGCGGTGGTGTTAGGGTAATTTTTGAGTATGCTAATAATTTGGTGAAAAGAGGACATAAGGTTAAAATTATCTATCCCGGCAAGATAAAGCCCGGGAATAATTTTGTTTGGCCGATCGAGGCAAAATTACGCCAACTTAAATATTATTGGCAAATGGAGATTTTAAAAGAAACTGAAGCAGATTGGTTTCCTCTTAGAGCTAAATTATTACGTGTTCCAAGTCTGGATGCTAAATATATTCCTTCAGCCGAGGTGGTGGTGGCCACCGCCGTAGAAACTGCTCCTTGGGTAGCGAAGCTGCCCTTGGAGTGTGGAGCCAAGTTCTATTTCATCCAAGGTTATGAAACCTGGGCAATGCCAGCTGCCAAAGTCCATGCTACCTACAAACTGCCCATGACTAAAATTGTGATTGCTTCTTGGTTAAAAAGACTGATTTTAAAGAAAACCGGTGAAAGA